>NZ_JBAWYV010000023.1:0-36819 GCF_037143375.1 Rhodoferax sp.
GACGCACTGTGGATGGTGGGTGAATTTCGGGGTTTGACACTGCTCTTGCATGCAAAACGCCATCGCCAGAAACACGCGTGCACCACAAGCTTCTTTGGGACTGGACGGTCCCGCCTCGACAACGGGTGCTGCAGGGGCCGGTTTTGGAGCAGCATGGACGGGCTCAACCGGTGCAGGGGGCGGTGCTGGTTTTGGCACTGCAACCGGTACTGGCGCTACTTTGGGTGCTGCCAGTTTGGGCGAGGGTTTAGGGGCTACAGGCACTGGGCGAACTACTGGCGCGGCTTCAACCACAGGAGCCGGTGCCGGGGCTGCAACGGGCAAGGGGGCCGAGGCCGGTTCAACAGGCGGCGTTGGCGCTGGACTGGGTGCGGGCGCAGCTACAGGGGGGGCGACCGGCACGGGTGCAGGTACCGGCGCTGCAGAGGTCTCTGTCTCAGCTGATTTTTTGGAATGGGTGAGGAACCAAGCTCCGCCACTTGCCAAAACCAACACAACGGCCGCAATACTGCCCCAAAGCACCAAGGGTTTGGCGTTGCTTTTCGCGATGACCTCTTTGTTTGGTGCTTGTACGAACGACTGGGGAGCGACAGTGGCAGGTTTGGGCGCAGGTGTCGGTAAAGGCTTTGGCGTGGGCGTGATTGTTGGTGTTATCACGGGCCGAGGCGACAGGATCTGAGTTTTTTCAAAATCAGGTTTGGGCGTCGGTACAGCCCATGGCGGAAGTGGCTCAGGCGTGATGATCACTGTTTCCTCAAAGTCTGGCGTAGCGGCAGACTCTGGAACAGGCGCAGGCAAGGGCGTCACCACATGGGGCGCCGGTTTTGATACAGCCACAGGTACGGGTGACGGCGGTGGAGGAGGCGCAGGAACTGCGATGGTGGTCGTGTCCGGCGCAGTTGCCACAGCCTTAATAAGCGTGGCTTCTGGCGCAGTCACAGGCATCACATTAGGTACGGGCGTCGATGGTGATGAAGGCGCTGGAACAGGCGCCATGGAGGCACCACAGGCTTTGCAAAATTTGGCGTTGAGGCTGTTTTCGGTGTGGCACTTGCCGCAGGGCAGGCTGTTGTCGGTAGCGGGTGCCGGGGTGAGTGCGGCGGTACGCAGGTCGTGGCCGCAGCCTTTGCAGAACTTCGCGCTGTCGTTATTTTCAGTCGCGCATTTTGAACATGAAATGGCCATGTTTTTTTCCTAAAACAATAAAATTAATCTTTTAACGCCGCCACCTCCCAGGCACTGACGTCCTTCGTTTGTTCTCGTCATGAAGTGTAACGGGGCAAAAAGTCAGGGTTGTAAGCTATTGCGAGCTGGCCGGGGCAAACAAATCTACCCGGTCAGTGATGAAGCCTTCAACCCCCAGATCAAGCAGGCGCTGCGCCTTAGACGCGTCGTTGACGGTGTAACTCAGGCAACGAAACCCGGCGCTTTGGGCTTGCGTCACGCTGGATGTCTCCCACAGGGTGTGGTCGCAGATGATGGCCACGCATTCCAGCGACAGCGCCGTCTCTAGCCAGCCTTTCCAGAGTGTTTCAAGTAACAGGCCCCGTGGCAAATGCGGTGCAGTGTCGTGGGCTGCTGCCAGTGCTTCGGGGTCGAAAGAGCTTAGCAAGGGCGGCACAGAGGCATTACGCCAGAGCCGCGCCGCGTGCTGGGCCACCACGGTGCCGGTCTGGCGCGCCTGCCCGGTCGTGGGTTTGATTTCGATGTTCAAGCCATAGCCGTTATGCAGGCAGAAGTGGGCGATGTTCTCGAAACAGGGCAAGGGTTCGCCAGCAAAGGCCCGCGAGTGCCAACTGCCCGCGTCGAGTTGCGACAACGTACCCCAGTCGTGGTCGCCCCCTACCGCGCTGACGTCAGCTCCCCATTGCAATAGGGCGTTGCTGGTGCGCGTCAAAGTGTCGTCATGCAGCAAAAATGGGACGCCATCGGCACTCAGTTTGACGTCGCACTCAAACATGCGGTAGCCGTGGGCGGCGCCCAGACGGAACGCGGCCAAGGTGTTTTCGGGGGCCAGTTTGCCCGCACCCCGGTGGGCGATCCAGGTCGGGTAAGGCCAGTTTTCTTCGGTGATGAGCATGGTGGTTTGCCTTGTGCGTCCGCGTCCAGGTGGGTCAGCGATGTCAACACACCGATTAAACACGCGTTCCGGCTTGGGATGGCCCCGGTCCCCATCAGGCCAGTAGGTGAATGCTGCGCTGCGGTAATATCTCAGCCCAGCCGGGCTTGATCTCACCCAGTGTCACGTTCTGGCTGCAACTACAGAACCCGATGAACGCACCCCTTCAGCTCAATCAATTAGCGCCTGCTACCCAAGCGCTGCACGAACACGCTCGCATCCGCGAAATTCCGTACAACTACACCTCGTTTTCTGACCGCGAAATCGTTATTCGACTGTTGGGCGAGCACGCCTGGGAGTTGCTTAACCGCCTGCGCGACGAGCGCCGCACCGGTCGCTCGGCCCGCATGCTGTATGAAGTGCTGGGCGACGTCTGGGTGGTGCAGCGCAACCCCTATTTGCAGGATGACCTGCTGGACAACCCCAAACGGCGCGTGCTGTTGGTAGATGCTTTGCATCATCGCCTTGATGAGGTCGAAAAACGGCGGTCCCCTGAAACTGACCCGGAGCGCGATGCGCTGGTGGGCGAGTTGCTCAAACTGGCCGGCCAAGCGGTGCAGTCGTTTGACGCGGCGTTTGTCGAAGCGGCGGCCTTGCGTCGCAAGACCCAGCGCACCTTGGTCAAGCTGACGGCCAAGGACAACATCAAGTTTGATGGCCTGTCGCGTGTGAGTCATGTGACCGATGCGACCGATTGGCGCGTCGAGTACCCATTTGTGGTGCTGACGCCGGATACTGAAGAAGAAATGGCCGGTCTGGTCAAGGGCTGTATTGACTTGGGGCTGACCATCATCCCGCGCGGCGGCGGCACCGGCTACACCGGCGGCGCGATTCCGCTGACCTGGCGCAGTGCGGTCATCAATACCGAAAAGCTCGAAGCCATGACCGAGGTCGAGATGCGGACGCTGCCCGGTTTGACCGAGCCGGTGGGCACGGTCTGGACCGAAGCCGGTGTGGTGACGCAACGCGTGGCCGATGCGGCTGAGCGCGGTGGTTTTGTGTTTGCGGTGGACCCGACCTCGGCCGAAGCCTCTTGCATTGGCGGCAACATCGCCATGAACGCGGGCGGGAAAAAAGCCGTGCTGTGGGGCACCGCGCTGGACAACCTGGCCAGTTGGCGCATGGTGACACCGCAGGCCGAGTGGCTTGAGGTGACGCGACTCAATCACAACCTGGGCAAGATTCACGATGCCGAGGTCGCCAGCTTTGAGCTGAAATACTTCAAGGCCGACGGCAAAACGCCGCTGCGCACCGAGCGTCTGGACATCCCTGGCAAGTCTTTCCGCAAAGAAGGCTTGGGCAAGGACGTCACCGACAAGTTTTTAAGCGGTCTGCCGGGCATTCAAAAAGAAGGCTGCGATGGCCTGATCACCAGTGCGCGCTGGGTCGTTCACCGCATGCCGGTGCATACGCGCACCGTCTGTCTTGAATTTTTTGGCAACGCCCGCGATGCGGTCCCCAGCATTGTCGAGATCATCGATTTCATGTTTGCCGAGCAAAAGCGTTCCGGCGTGTTGCTGGCCGGGCTGGAGCATCTGGATGACCGTTACCTCAAGGCGGTAGGGTATGCCACCAAGTCCAAGCGCGGTGGCTTGCCCAAGATGGTGTTGTTTGGCGATATTGCCGGTAACGATGCCGACGACGTGGCCCGGGCTACGTCTGAAGTGGTACGCATAGCCAACTCACGCAACGGCGAAGGTTTTATTGCCATCAGCAAGGAAGCGCGCAAGAAGTTCTGGTTGGACCGCAAGCGCACTGCCGCCATCAGCAAACACACCAACGCCTTCAAGATCAATGAAGATGTGGTGATTCCGCTGCCGCGTATGGCCGAGTACACCGACGGCATTGAGCGCATCAACATCGAACTCAGCCTGCGCAACAAGATTGCCTTGTGCGATGCGCTGACCGAGTTTTTTGCCCGAAGCGATTTGCCGCTGGGCAAGCAAGGCGATGCCAATGGCATCACGTCGGCCGAATTGCTGGAAGACCGCGTGACGCAGGCGCAAGCGCTGATTAGCGAGGTGCGCACGCTGTGGGCCGGTTGGCTGCGCGATGTGGAAATGCTGTTTCCCGAGTTGCAGGACCACACTTTGCGCGCCAGTTGGAAAACGCAGTTGCGGGCACCGCTGGAGAATATATTTACCGGCGCAGCGTTTGAGGCGATTCTGAAAGAGTGCAACGCTGTGCACCAACGGGTGCTCAAAGGCCGGGTCTGGGCCGCTTTGCACATGCATGCCGGTGACGGCAATGTGCACACCAACTTGCCGGTCAACAGTGACGACTACGAAATGTTGCAAGCCGCGCACGGGGCCGTCAAACGCATCATGGCGCTGGCGCGTTCGCTCAATGGCGTGATCTCGGGCGAGCACGGCATTGGCATCACCAAGCTGGAGTTTTTGACCGACGAAGAGCTGCGCCCGTTCACCGAGTACAAAGCCAAAGTTGACCCGGAAGGGCGCTTTAACAAAGGCAAGTTGCTACGAAATTCGAAGCTACTCACGCAGGATGCACGGGGGCTACAGGCTGATTTGACCAATGCCTACACCCCCAGCTTCGGGTTGATGGGTCACGAGTCGCTGATCATGCAACAGAGCGACATTGGTGCCATTGCCGACAGCGTGAAGGATTGCCTGCGCTGCGGCAAGTGCAAGCCGGTGTGCGCCACCCATGTGCCGCGTGCCAACCTGCTTTACAGCCCGCGCAACAAAATTTTGGCCACCTCGCTGCTGGTCGAAGCCTTTTTGTACGAAGAGCAAACGCGCCGCGGCATCTCGATTCGCCACTGGCAAGAGTTTGAAGACGTGGCCGACCATTGCACGGTGTGCCACAAATGCTTGTCGCCGTGCCCGGTCAATATCGACTTTGGTGATGTCACCATGAACATGCGAAACCTCTTGCGCAAAATGGGCAAGAAGAGCTTCCGCCCGGCGGGTGCGGCGGCCATGTTCATGCTCAATGCCACCAACCCGGACACGATCAAGTTCGCACGCTCCATGATGGTCAACGTTGCGATCAAGGCGCAGCGCATCGCCGCCGATGTGATGAAGGTAATCTCGCGCAAGCAGACCAAAGCACCACCGGCCACGGTGGGCACGGCACCGATCAAAGAGCAAATCATCCACTTTGTGAACAAGAAGTTGCCTGGTAGCTTGCCCAAAAAGACCGCCCGTGCTTTGTTGGATATTGAAGACAAGGACTACGTGCCGATCATTAGGGATCCGCAAGCGACTAATGCTGAGACCGAGGCCGTGTTTTATTTTCCCGGTTGTGGCTCAGAGCGCCTGTTCAGTCAGGTGGGATTAGCCACGCAAGCCATGCTGTGGCACGCCGGGGTGCAAACCGTGTTGCCGCCGGGGTATTTGTGTTGCGGTTACCCGCAGCGCGGCGGCGGTCAGTTTGACAAGGCCGAGAAGATGATCACCGACAACCGGGTGCTGTTCCATCGGGTTGCCAACACCCTGAACTACCTCGACATCAAGACCGTGGTGGTGAGTTGCGGCACTTGTTATGACCAGTTGCAGGGTTACGAGTTCGACAAGATATTCCCCGGTAGCCGCATCATTGACATTCACGAGTACCTGCTTGAGAAGGGCATCACGCTGCTAAACGCGGGCTCTTTCCTGTTTCATGACCCGTGCCACAGTCCGATGAAGTTGCAGGAACCGATCAAGACCGTCAAGGCTTTGCTCGGCGACAACGTGATCCAGTCGGAGCGTTGCTGCGGCGAGTCCGGTACGCTGGCGCTGAACCGGCCTGACATCTCGACCCAGGTGCGCTTTCGCAAGGAAGAAGAGATTCGGAAAAATGAAGTCAAGTTGCGTGAAAAAGGCAGCTTGGGACCGAAGGAAAACGTCAAAATCTTGACCTCCTGCCCGGCGTGTTTGCAGGGCTTGAGCCGTTTTGGCGATGACCTGCAAAACGGCCTGTTGGAGGCCGACTACATCGTGGTCGAGATGGCCAACCAGATTCTGGGCGACCAGTGGATGCCAGACTACGTCAGAAAAGCCAACAACGGCGGCATTGAGCGCGTGCTGGTTTGAGTTTTAATCGTTCATTTTTTCAACACGACGTCTAACAAAAGGTGGTCAACATGGCAGGTTTGCAATCCGGCGCTCCAACGCCCCAGGAAATGACAGTGCACAGCCAGTCCAAAGTGCTGCAAATCAGTTTCTCTGATGGGGCTGAATTCCGTATTCCGTTTGAGCTGATGCGCGTCTACTCGCCCTCGGCCGAAGTGATGGGTCACGGTCCCGGCCAAGAGGTGCTGCAAAGCGGCAAAAAGGACGTGGGTCTGGACGGTTTGGAGCCGGTTGGCAACTACGCGGTACAACCGTCGTTTAGCGACGGCCATAACTCCGGTATTTTTTCGTGGGATTACCTCTATTTTTTGGGCTCCCAGCAAGACAAGCTGTGGTCGGACTACACCGCCCGTCTGGCTGAGGCCGGGGTCACGCGCGACACGCCCATGCCCGAGAAGGCCGGTAAAAGCTGCGGCAGCCACTGAACTATTACGCTATTGATTAAGTAGCTATCAGCGCAGGTAACACGGGGGCTAGAGCCCTATTTTCATCATATTCACAACGAAATAACGCTGGTGCGGGAATTCCTCCTTTTTGCACTGGTGTTTCGCATCTAGTATTGCCCCCATGACAACAACACATTTTGGTTACAAATCGGTTGATGAGACCGAAAAAGCAAAGCACGTGCGCGGCGTGTTTGACTCCGTGGCGCCCAAGTACGACCTGATGAATGACCTGATGTCCATGGGGATGCACCGCGCCTGGAAGGCGTTTACGGTGCAGGTTGCTGACATCCGCGAAGGCTACCAGGTGCTTGATATTGCGGGCGGTACGGGCGACCTGGCGATGGCTTTTTCCAAAAAGGTCGGCAAAAGCGGGCAGGTGGTTCATACCGATATCAACGAAGCCATGCTGCGTACCGGGCGAGACCGCTTGATTGACGCCGGGATTTCGCTGCCCACGTTGGTGTGCGATGCTGAAAAGTTGCCTTTCCCCAATAACCATTTCGATGTGGTGAGCGTGGCCTTTGGCTTGCGTAACATGACGCACAAGGATGTGGCGCTGGCAGAGATGAATCGGGTGCTGAAGCCGGGCGGCAAGTTACTGGTGCTGGAGTTCTCCAAAGTGGCGCCACCGCTGGAAAAAATCTACGACTGGTATTCCTTCAAAATTTTGCCCAAATTGGGTCAGTTGGTGGCGGGCGACGATGCCAGTTACCGCTATCTGGCCGAATCGATTCGCATGCATCCAGGGCAGGAAGAGCTCAAAACCCTGATGAAAAATAATGGCTTTGGCCATGTGGACTACCACAACATGAGTGGTGGGCTGGTAGCCTTGCACGTCGGCATCAAGTGTTAATTATAAAAAATCGATAGGAGACATCATGAAATTTTGGTCATTGGTATTCGCAGTATTCCTGCTTTTGGCCGGCTTTAATGCCGAAGCCGCAAGGCGCATGGGCGGCGGCAAGTCGATCGGCCAGCAGTCCAGCAATGTGACACAGCGCCAAGCCGCGCCGGCACAAAATGTGGCGAAACCGGCTCCGGCACCTGCGCCAGCCGCACCCGCCGTCGCGCCCAAGCGGCCTTGGGGCGCCATGTTGGGTGGTTTGGCAGCCGGTCTTGGCTTGGCCTGGTTGGCCAGCTCTTTAGGCCTGGGCGGTATGGCAGGCGCCATCGGCCAGATGCTGATGTTCGGGCTGTTGGCGCTGGTCATCATGGCGGCGGTGGGTTGGTTCATGAAACGTCGCAAAGCTTCGCAAGGGGGTGACGCTCAAAATGCGGGCAACTCGCCCTTCGCCTTTCAGGGTGCTTCGCCCGCCAGCACAGCCCAGACACCGGCGACTTACCGGCCTGAAAACGTGGGCAATGACGCTTCAGCCCGTCCTTGGGAGCGCAATACGTCGACTTTCGACTCGCTCAAGGCCTTGCCGGATGCGTCTGGTTCCATGATTGGCTCGGGCTTGACCGGCTCTCAGAGCTGGGGCGTGCCTGCTGGTTTTGATACCGAGGGATTTCTCCAGTCAGCCAAGGCCAATTTCGTGTCCCTTCAGGCCGCATGGGACAGATCTGACATCAACGCCTTGCGCGTCATGATGACCGACACCATGCTGAAGGAAATCCAGTCGCAGTTGGCCGAGCGCGAGGTGCACACCGGTGGACCCGTTAATTTGACCGATGTGGTCATGATTGAAGCGCATTTGCTGGGTATTGAAGACCTGGGCGAGAGCTACATGGCCAGCGTCGAGTTCTCCGGCATGATCCGGGAAGAGGTGAATTCCAGCCCGAACCCGTTCCGCGAAGTCTGGAATATGACCAAACTGAAATCCGGTAACAGTGGTTGGTTGGTGGCGGGCGTTCAAGCCTTGCAATAGTCAATAGTATTTGTCATTGCGGGACCGCAATGACCGCCTGAATCAAAATCAGTTTGAATTCAGGGAATAATCGGGGACTATGGAAACACAGTCCCCTTTTTCTTTGCTTGAAGGTTTATTTCGGAACCTTCCCTTGCCAAATATTCAACCCCCGGTTTGGGCCGTCGATGAGGCGCAGCGACGTATCGTTCTGCTGCTTAATCACATCCTGATCCAGGAAAAAGAAGCGACCAGCCGACTGGCCCGACAGAAAGGCCGCGTTGTCCTGATGCAATGGCGCTCTTTTTCGATCGAATTGGTGGCGACGCCTGCCGGTCTGCTGGACCGCGCACCGGTCGGTGCCAAACCCGATCTGGTCTTGGCGGTGACCGAAGAATCTCCCTTGGCCCTGGCGCAAGCGGTTTTACGTGGCAACAAGCCCACCGTGCGCATTGAAGGCGATGTGCAACTGGCCGCCGAGGTGAATTGGCTGGTTGACCATGTCCGCTGGGACCTGGAAGAGGACTTGGCCAAGATCATTGGTGACGCTCCCGCCCACGGTTTGGGTCAGGCAGCGCGTGGCATGGCCAATGCCTTGAAGCAGTTCGTGGGTTCAGTTGCCAATGGGTCGCCCAAGGCCCCGACATGACTCGCCTGTTTCGGGGCGCGTTCATTGTTTGGGTGATGTTGCGTTACGGTCTGGACGAGTTGTTCCTGACCAGCTTTGAAAAACCCTGGCTCCACGCCCTTTCCCGTTTTTTGTCGATAGGGCGCAATTTGAAGGCGCCGCGCGGTCAGCGCATCCGTGAGGCGCTGGAGAGTCTGGGGCCTATTTTTGTCAAGTTCGGTCAGGTGTTGTCCACCCGGCGCGACCTGTTGCCGGTGGATATTGCCGATGAGTTGGCCCGTCTGCAAGACCGCGTGCCACCCTTTGGCAGTGATGTGGCCATCGCCACCATCGAGCGCGCTTTCAATAAAAAAGTGGACGATATCTTTGTTTCGTTTGACCGCGAACCGATCGCCAGCGCCTCCATTGCACAAGTGCACTTTGCGGTGCTCAAAGACCGCAACGGCAAGAACCGCGAAGTGGCCGTCAAGGTGCTGCGTCCGGGCATGCAGACGGCAATCGAGAAAGATTTAAGCCTGCTGCGCATGATGGCGGGCTGGATCGAAGGCATGTCTAACGACGGCAAGCGCCTCAAGCCGCGCGAAGTGGTCGCCGAGTTCGATAAGTACCTGCACGACGAGTTGGACCTGGTGCGCGAAGCTTCCAGCGCAGCGCAGTTGCGCCGCAATATGGATGGGCTGAACCTGGTGCTGATTCCTGAAATGTTCTGGGACTATTGCGCCACGGAAGTCATCGTGATGGAGCGAATGAAAGGTCTACCCATCAACCAGGTGGAGCGCCTGCGTGCTGCAGGGGTAAATATTCCCAAACTGGCGCGTGACGGGGTCACGATTTTCTTCACGCAAGTGTTTCGCGATGGTTTTTTTCACGCCGACATGCACCCGGGTAACATCCAGGTCAGCATTGAGCCCGCCACGTTTGGTCGCTACATCTCTCTGGATTTTGGCATCGTCGGGACCCTGACTGAGTCCGATAAAGAATACCTCGCGCAAAATTTCACGGCTTTTTTCCGCCGCGATTACAAGCGCGTGGCCGAGTTGCACATTGAGTCGGGTTGGGTTCCTCCCGCCACGCGGGTGGATGAGCTGGAGTCTGCCATTCGCTCAGTCTGTGAACCCTACTTTGACCGCCCCCTGAAGGAAATTTCGCTGGGGCTGGTGCTAATGCGCTTGTTCCAGACCTCGAGGCGTTTCCAGGTTGAAATCCAGCCGCAACTGGTCTTGTTGCAAAAAACACTGCTCAACATCGAAGGTTTGGGCCGCGAACTTGATCCGGAACTCGACCTCTGGGCCACAGCCAAGCCGTTCCTGGAAAAATGGATGATTGATGAACTGGGTCCCAAAAAGCTCATCGACCAGTTGCGCAACGAGGCACCCCGCTATGCCAAATTACTGCCAGAACTGCCCAGGTTGCTGGTGAATTTTCTCCAAAGCACCAAGTCCGGCTCCGGGCGTGCCCTCGAAGAGTTGTTGCTGGAGCAAAAACGCACTAACCGCTTGCTGCAAGCGCTGTTGTACGGTGGCATTGGTTTTGCGCTCGGTCTGGTGGTGATGCAGTGGGTAGTGCGCGTTCGGGTTTTCTGAGCGGGCAGGGTGGGGATGTCAACGCTTTATAATCAAAAGCTTTGCAACTTGAAATCCGAGCCTTATTGCCATGCCAATTTACGCCTATAAATGCGAGTCCTGTGGGTTTGCCAAGGATGTGTTGCAGAAAATGTCCGACCCTCTGCTCACAGACTGTCCGACCTGCGGTGCCTCCACCTTCAAGAAACAACTGACTTCTGCCGGTTTTCAGTTAAAAGGTTCCGGTTGGTACGCCACTGATTTCAAGGGTGGCGGGTCAGCGACCACCACAGCACCCACCTCGACTTCAGCCAGTTCCACCAGCACCGAAGCCGCTTCGAAGCCCTCGGAAACCGCCAAGCCCACTGAAAGCACTGCCAGCAAAACCGATTCGGCGCCTGCTGCTTCTGGCGGTTGTGGTGGTGGTTGCGCCTGTCATTGACGTCCTTGCGTCAATATCCTGGGAGTTGTTGTGCCAATTAAAAAATACCTGATCACCGGCCTGTTGGTCTGGCTGCCTACGGCCATTACCCTCTGGGTTTTGCTGTGGTTGGTGGGCCTGCTTGATGCTATTTTTGGAGGCTTGCTGACCGGTATTGCTGCCGTGTCATCCGATGCCACGGGAACTGTGATTGAGCAGTTGCGCCACATTCCTGGCTTGGGCGTGGTGCTGGTTTTTACCGCCCTGCTGATTACGGGGGCGCTGGTGTCCAACGTGGCGGGGCGCTGGTGGCTCAAGCAGTGGGACAAACTGTTTACGCATATCCCTGTCTTCAAGTCGATTTACAACAGCGTCAAAAAAGTGTCCGACACACTTTTTTCAGGCAACGGCAATGCGTTTCGTAAAGCCATGCTGGTGCAGTATCCGCGTGCGGGTGTCTGGACCATTGCCTTTCAGACTGGTGCTCCCGTGGGTGAAGTGGCGGGGCATCTTGGGGTTGATTTTGTGAGCGTGTATGTGCCCACTACACCGAACCCGACCAGCGGGTTTTTCCTGTTGTTGCCGCGTGCTGACGTCATCGAATTGGATATGAGTGTGGACGAAGCACTTACCTATGTAATTTCGATGGGCTCTGTGGCGCCCACCGCTGCGGTTTCCCTTAAGTAAATTTTTGTCGATAACCTGTGCCGCCTTTGTTGGCGGGCTTTGAAAGCTTTTCTATGGCCATGCGTTCCCATTATTGCGGTCTTGTGACCGAAGCCCTGTTGGGCGAAACTGTGACTTTATGCGGCTGGGTCAACCGTCGCCGTGACCACGGTGGCGTTATTTTTGTCGATATTCGTGATCGCGAAGGCTATGTTCAAGTCGTCTGCGACCCCGACCGTGCCGACATGTTCAAGACCTCTGAAGGCTTGCGCAACGAGTTTTGTATCCAGGTCAAAGGCTTGGTGCGCGCCCGTCCCGAAGGCACCACCAACGACAACATGAAAAGCGGCAAGATTGAAGTGCTGTGCCTTGAGTTGAACGTGCTCAACCCCTCGGTGACGCCGCCCTTCCAGTTGGACGATGACAACCTGAGCGAGACCACGCGTCTGACGCACCGGGTGCTTGATTTGCGTCGCCCCTACATGCAAAACAACCTGATGCTGCGCTACCGCGTGTCGATGGAAGTGCGCAAGTTTTTGGATGCCAATGGCTTCATTGACATCGAAACCCCGATGCTGGGCAAGTCCACCCCCGAAGGCGCGCGCGATTACCTGGTGCCCAGCCGCGTGCATGAAGGCCACTTCTTTGCCTTGCCACAAAGCCCCCAGTTGTTCAAGCAGTTGTTGATGGTGGCCGGTTATGACCGCTACTACCAGATCACCAAGTGCTTCCGCGACGAAGACTTGCGCGCCGACCGTCAGCCTGAATTTACCCAGATTGATATCGAAACCTCGTTCCTGAGCGAGCAGGAAATTCGTGACATGTTCCAGGGCATGATCACCACCGTGTTCCAAAACACCCTGAACGTCGACTTGGGCGAGTTCCCGGTCATGACGTACCAGGAAGCGGCGCACCGCTATGGCTCCGACAAGCCAGACCTGCGTGTCAAGCTCGAATTTACCGAGTTGACTGATGTCATGACCGATGTCGACTTCAAGGTGTTTGCCGGAGCGGCCAACATGAAGGATGGCCGCGTGGTGGGTCTGCGCATCCCCGGTGGGGCCCGCGAAACGGGCGGCCTGAGCCGCAGTGAGGTCGACGCTTACACCGAGTTCGTCAAGATTTACGGTGCCAAAGGCTTGGCCTACATCAAGGTCAACGACCTGTCCAAAGGCCGCGACGGTCTGCAATCGCCAATTGTCAAAAACATTCACGACAAGGCACTGGCCGAAGTGCTGGCACGCACCAACGCAAAAGATGGCGACCTGATTTTCTTTGGTGCCGACAAGGCCAAGATCGTCAATGACGCCATTGGCGCCCTGCGCATCAAGGTCGGTCACAGTGAGTTTGGCAAGAAAAATGGCTTGTTTGAGAAATCATGGCGTCCATTGTGGGTGGTCGACTTCCCGATGTTCGAGTACGACGAAGAGTCGCAGCGCTACACCGCAGTCCACCATCCTTTCACCGCGCCCAAAGAAGGCCACGAAGACTGGATGGTCACAGCCCCCGAGAAGTGCATCTCCCAAGGCTACGACATGGTGCTCAATGGCTGGGAAATGGGCGGTGGCTCAGTCCGTATCCACCGTGCCGATGTGCAGCAAAAAGTTTTTGATGCGCTCAAAATCACGCCAGAAGAAGCGCAAGACAAGTTTGGCTTCCTGCTCGACGCCCTGCAATACGGCGCGCCACCTCACGGTGGCCTGGCCTTTGGCCTGGACCGCATCGTCACCCTCATGACCGGTGCCGAGTCGATTCGTGATGTGATCGCTTTCCCCAAAACCCAGCGTGCCCAATGTCTGCTGACCAAAGCGCCTTCAGTGGTTGAAGAGAAGCAATTGCGCGAGTTGCACATCCGCTTGCGCCCAACTGAGTTGACCAAACCAGTTTGATCAAGACCTGAGGCAAGGCTTCAGGCAGAATGAAAGGGCGCTAATTCGGCGCCCTTTTTTTTCGGCTTGGATCCATGTTTAAGATTCCCGAATCCGTGCTGGTGGTGATTTACACCCCGGCACTTGATGTGCTGCTGATCAGACGCACCGATGCGCCCGATTTTTGGCAATCTGTGACAGGCAGCAAAGACACTCTCAGCGAAAGCTTTATGCAAACGGCGGTGCGCGAAGTGCAGGAGGAAACCGGCATCGATTGCCGTCCAGAGGGGCCGCTAGCAGGATGTTTGCATGACTGGCAGCTTGAGAACGTTTATGACATTTATCCGCGTTGGCAGCACCGCTATGCACCGGGCGTAACCCGCAATACCGAGCACCTGTTTGGCTTGCAAGTGCCCGCCGGCACCGGGGTGATTTTGAGTCCACGCGAGCACACCGCCTACCAATGGCTGCCGTACTTGCAAGCTGCGCAGGCCTGCTTTTCACCCTCCAATGCGGAAGCCTGTTTGATGTTGCCCAAGTTTGCGTCTTTGAGTGTGACCGCATGAATACCATTCGGGTAGCAACCTACAACATTCACAAGGGCGTTCAGGGCATCGGGCCGCGGCGCCGACTGGAGATTCACAACCTGGGCCATGCGATCAAGGAGTTGGACGCCGATGTGGTGTGCCTGCAGGAAGTACGCAAGATGAACCGGGATGAGGCCGCGTATTTCACGCACTGGCCAGAGTTGCCGCAAGCTGATTTTCTGGCGCCAGAGGGCTACGAGGCGGTCTACCGTACCAACGCGATTACCCGGCACGGCGAGCATGGCAATGCCATTTTGTCGCGCTGGCCCGTGCTGGACCATCAGCATGAAGATATTTCGGATCATCGCTTTGAGCAAAGAGGTTTGCTACACGTCGAGGTGCTGGTGCATGGGCAACCGGTGCATGTGGTGGTCGTGCATCTGGGCTTGATTAGAGCCAGTCGCACGCGCCAGGTGGCACAGTTGCAGCGCTATATCGAGCGGGAAATCCCGGCCCAAGAGCCGCTGTTGGTAGCGGGTGACTTCAATGATTGGGGCGCACTGGTGGAACGTGCATTGGCAGCGACCCAACTGAAAGCGTTCAAGGGCGTTCGCCAAGCTACTTTCCCGTCTCGCTTGCCGCTGGTTCAGTTGGATTATGTCTATGCCAGAGGCTTGACGCCGATGGGCGTTCATGTGCCACGCGGCCGCATCTGGTGGCGCATGTCGGATCATTTGCCGTTGATAGCCGAGTTTGGACTTCCCAAAGGCCTGTCGACCTCGCCTTAAAGGAACCATGCCGCCCCTTCGCCCCGGACATCAGATGCAGCTGTTGCAAGGCGGGAATGCGTTTTTCGCAGCTTTGAACGATGCTATTGACGGCAGTTCGCACGAAGTGCGATTGGAAACCTATATTTTTTGTGCCGAGGCGACGGGGCGTCAAGTGGCGCAATCCCTGGAGCGTGCCGCTTTGCGTGGCGTGGCGGTGTATCTAGTGATGGACGGCGTCGGCACGCCGGAGATTCCCGCTGAATGGGTCACTCGTTTTGACGCGGCAGGGGTTAAGTGGCGTATTTTTTCGCCCCTGGGCCGTTTGGGGGTACTGATTCCAAGTCGCTGGCGGCGCTTGCATCGGAAGTTGTGCGTGGTGGATGGTTCGGTCGCCTTCTGTGGTGGCATCAATGTTCTTGATGATTTTTACGATCCGAACCACGGCGTGCTGGAGGCCGCCCGGTTTGACTTTGCCGTGCGTGTGACCGGCCCGCTGGTGCAGACCGTGCATGAAGTGCTGACGCAGTTTTGGTGGCGTTTGCAGGCCACGACCACTATGCGCCACAGTGACTTTCAAGGTGCTTGGCAGGCCCTACAGGAGTCACTGGAGTTGGCGAAGAAAATGCGAGTCGCGCCTGAAATGTCAGCAAGCCGGTTGTTCCCGGTCAAAGCAGAACACATCACCAGTGCTGATTTGGTGTTGCGTGACAACGTGCGCAACCGCTCGCGCATTGAGCGCGCTTACCGCCAGGCGATTGGCTCTGCTCAGCACGAAATCATCATCGCCAATGCCTATTTCCTGCCGGGTCGGAAATTGCGCCTGGGGCTCATTCATGCGGCGCAACGGGGGGTGCGGGTGCGCTTGTTGCTGCAAGGGCGGTATGAATATTTTATGCAGTACCACGCATCCCGACCGGTTTACGGCGCTTTGCTGAAGGCGGGTGTCGAGATTCATGAGTACTCGGTCAGCTTTCTCCATGCAAAAGTGGCCGTTATTGATGGTCATTGGGCCACGGTGGGATCGTCAAACCTGGACCCTTTAAGCTTGCTGCTGGCTCGCGAGGCCAATGTGGTTGTGGACGATGTTGAGTTTGCGCAGGACTTGCGCACGCGCCTCGTCAGTGCCATGGCGCAGGGTGGGACTCAGGTCGACCCTGCCATCTATGCCAATCGGCCGTGGCGTCAGCGGTTTCTGGATCGACTCGCTTTTGGTGTTATGCGTGTTTTGCTCTTCTTAAATGGCAAACGCTATTGAATTTATAGCATGTAGCGCAGTAGATACGTGGGCTAGAGGCTAAAAACCCTACAAGCAAAACGCTGCTACCATTCTTGCATGTTAATGAAAAGTCAAAGTACCATGAATCAAGCTGATGCCGACGAGGGCACACCTGTCTCCGTCAAAATCCGGGAACGCATTGTGGCGGCGCGCAAGCGTTTCAATGCCAACGACAACATTGCCGATTTCATCAAACCAGGTGAGTTGGAAATGTTGCTCGACGAGGTAGAAGGAAAAATGCAAGGTGTGCTGAGCAGTCTGGTGATTGACACCGAACGTGACCACAACACCGATAAAACAGCACGCCGGGTCGCAAAGATGTACCTCAATGAGGTGTTTCGGGGCCGCTACGTCAGCGCGCCCGTCATCACTGAGTTCCCCAATGCGGAGCACCTCAACGAATTGATGATTGTTGGCCCCATTACGGTGCGCAGCGCCTGTAGTCATCACCTGTGCCCGGTTATTGGCCAGATCTGGATTGGCGTGCTGCCCAACGAACACACCAACGTGATTGGTTTGTCCAAGTACGCCCGACTGGCGGAGTGGGTCATGGGACGCCCGCAGATTCAGGAAGAGGCCGTGGTTCAGTTGGCGGATTTGATTCAGCAAAAAACCCAACCCGATGGACTGGCTATCGTGATGGAAGCCAGCCATTTCTGCATGGGTTGGCGCGGTGTCAAGGACATGGATAGCAAGATGATCAATTCGGTCATGCGCGGAAGTTTCCTCAAAGACCCCAACCTGCGCCGTGAATTTCTCTCGTTGATACCCAAAAAAGGCTGATCATGCTGGTTCGTTTACTTTATGCCAGTCGTGCAATCGACACCACTCCTGAAGCCATTGAGGCCATCCTGATTCAATCGCGTCACCACAATCCGGAATGCGGTATCACCGGGATTCTTTGTTATGGCGGCGGTATCTTTTTGCAGGCCATTGAAGGTGGGCGGATGGCTGTGAGCGAGTTGTTCGGTCACATTCAGCGCGATCCTCGCCACAACGATGTGGTGCTGTTGCACTACGAAGAGATTTCCGAGCGCCGCTTTGCCGGTTGGACCATGGGACAGGTCAACATGTCCAAGATCAATGCCTCCATCTTGCTCAAGTACGCTGAAAAAGCCGAACTTAATCCTTATTTGGTGTCGGGTAGCGTGTCGCTGGCGCTACTGGAAGAACTGATGGCCACGGCCTGCATCATTGGCCGCTCTTAAAAGCAAGCCAGCAACGCAGGCCCTGACTCAGTCGAATCCGTCACTGACCGACGGTTTGGTCGACACCCTCCTGCTGGGCTGTGATTTTTCAAGCAGTCCTTCCCGAAAAAAAGCGATAGTTTTAGCCTTGGGCTCCTTGAATAGCGGGCGGGTCCAACTATCAAAATTGGAGCGGATTGAGTCACTGGATGCATTCGCCCATTGGCTAAATCAGCCGATTCCATGGGTAGGCGCGTTTGATCTGCCTTTTGGCTTACCGCGCGAGTTGTTGGAGACTGTCGGATGGCCGCTTCAATGGGAAGATTGCATCCGTCATTACGCCCGATTGACCAGGGCAGAAATCCGAAGCGTCTTTTCTTCGTTTTGCAATGCCCGACCGGTGGGCGGTAAATTTGCGCACCGGGCCACTGACCTCCCTGCAGGCTCAAGTCCTTCCATGAAATGGGTTAACCCACCGGTGGCATACATGTTGCATGCCGGTGTCCCTTTGCTGCTGGCCGCTGGCGTGCAGTTGCCCGGTTTGCATCCTGGTGCCTCGTTTGGCAATAGACCAAAGCAGGTGGCTTTGGAAGGTTATCCGGGCTTGCTGGCGCGTGAAGTGCTGAACCAGCGAAGTTACAAGAGTGATGACAAAGCCCGCCAAACCCCAGAACGCCTGATTGCCCGCAAAGACCTGATCACCGCCTTGGAGCACGGGCAGACCCGGTTGGGACTGCGCCTCAAGCTGACACACGCGCAGCGGGATGTGCTGGTGGACGATGCCACTGGCGATTCGCTGGATGCGGTGCTGTGCCTGATCCAGGCGGCATGGGCGCAAACCCAACATGCCCAAGGCGCCAAGTGCTATGGTTTACCGGGTGACATGGATCCGCTCGAAGGGTGGATCGTCACGGCCTGACGTGAAGGCGGCTTGAAACAATGTGCTGCCATCAAGTTGTCGTGTTTTAGTGCCAAAATCATCCCCACAAGAATATTTTAGGGAAAGTCAGGGCATATGGTTCATTTGTTTCGGGCATTGGGGCGGGTGCTGCTGCTATGGGTGGCTGTGGGTGCCTCGCATGCGAGTGAAGGGCCTGATTGTTCGCGACCCCTGACCTTGGCATTGCATGAACATGGTTTGCTATATTCCAGTGATACCGGCAGCGGTATTGACAAAGATGTTGCCGATGAATTGATCAAGCGCAGCGGTTGCAAAGTTGTCGTCACCGTGATGGCCCGTGCCCGGATCTGGCAATTGATCGAGTCAGGGGCCCTCGACTTCAGCATGTCAGGCATTACCAACGAGAAGCGTGACGTCTTTGCCGGCTTCGCCTGGTATTTTTCCAATAAATATTATTTGCTGGCACGCAAAGATGCGCGGGTGACAAACCTGTCTTCATTCGAGAAAAACCCCCAACTCCAACTCGGCGTCATTCGAAGTTTTCGATACAGCAAGAATGCCAATGAATTAGTTGACAAACTGACGGCTCAAAACCGGGTGCTTTACGCCACGGGCCTTGACCCGCTGTACGAGTTGCTGGCGCTGAATCGCATTCAAGGCATGATTATTGAACCCTTCGACTACTCGCAAGTGGCGGGCCGTTCGGTCAAGGATTTGACCTTGATTGTGGACACCCAAGACAGTTCGGTTCCGCACGGTCTGATCATGTCCAAAAAATCGCTGTCAATCATTGAGCAAGCCAAGTGGCGATCCTTGGTGGACAGCATGCGCCGGGATGGTGCCATGCTGCACATTTTCGAGAAGTATTTCTCCACCGATCTGGCCACCTCCATGGTGAACTTCTGAGATTCGGGCTATGAGCCGGTTTCGTCATTACCTGTTTGTTGCGCTGGTCTTTGCTGTTGCTGGCGTTGCCAGTGTCTGGTTGTGGCAGCATGAACAGCACAATACAGCCCAGGGTCGTCGAGAGACGCTTGACTTCAACTTGCGCGAAATCACCAGCAGCATTGAGCAGCGTGTGGCGTCTTATGGACAGGTCATGCTGGGGGTTCATGCTCTGCTCGCCACGTCTGACCGGATCGATACCAAGAAACTGCAAGCTTATGTCGAGGCCTTGCAATTGGGGGCTGATTTTGCTGGCCTTGACGAGATCAGCGTGAGTGGACTGCTGCCCTCGGCTGGCAGCATGATTCTTGAGGCTGATACAGACCTTCGAGAGGCTATGCAAGCGGCGCGTGACTCGGGTCGACTGACGATGACGGGCAAGTTGAAATCGCCCTTGAGCGACAAAGGGCAGAAGCAGGTCAATTTCGTGATGTTCATGCCGTTTTACAAAGGAGGACGTCACCCGGACACGCTGGCAGAACGCCGCACCAATCTTCAGGGTTGGGTGGTGGCACCGGTGCAAATGAATGATTTGATGGCCAGCCTGTATGGAAATCACGTTCCGGGAAACGATATCAAAATTTACGATGGCGTGCAGATGTCGCCTGAGTCGTTGATGTTTGACTCAACACAGTCCGCCTCCACTCAGGCGGTCACGCCCCTTGAACAGACTGAGTACCTGGTGTTGGCAGGTCGTACCTGGGCCGTCACGGTACGTGAGCGAGCCGACTCGGCAGCTTTGGTGGCCCGGGACAGTTCGCGCTTGATGGCGCTGGGGGGTGCTGGGTTTACCCTGCTGCTGACGCTGCTCGCTTGGGTGTTGGTGACAGGGCGGGCTCGCGCCCTGGCTGCTGCAAGGGTAATGACTTCTGAACTTAGAGAGGTCAAGGAACGGTTTGAGTTGATTTTTGACACCAGCCCCGATGCGGTGATGGTCACTCGTTTGGCGGATGGCATTGTGGTGGATATCAACAAAAGATTCACGGTACTCACCGGCTTCAGCCGGGAAGAACTGCTGGGGCAGCATGGTTCGGATTTTCCTCTTTGGGTTGATCCAGCAGCACGCCAAAAATTTGTCGATGAAGTCACCGAGAAAGGGTTTTGCGAGAATTTTGAAGCGGACTTACTGACAAAAGATGGCCTGCCCCGAGTAAGTTTGATTTCGGGAAAACAACTGCTGATTGACGATAAGCCGCATGTCATCAGCATTGCGCGTGACATCAGTGAGCGCAAGGAAATTGAACTGCGCATGACCCACATGGCACAGCATGATGCACTGACGGACTTGCCTAATCGGGCCTTGTTTTATGACCGCCTGCAGCAGGAGTTGTCACATGCCAAGCGGGATGGGACACGGCTTGCGCTGATGTTTCTGGATCTCGATCACTTTAAGTCGGTAAATGACACCTTGGGGCACGGCTTGGGAGATGCCCTGCTCAAGGACGCTGCTTTGCGGATGAGTGATTGCGTACGCCAGTCAGACACGGTGGGCCGCATTGGCGGCGACGAGTTTGTCATCTTGTTGCCCTTGATCAATGATGACCAGGATGCCTTGCTCGTGGCTTTGAAGATTCGCCAGGCCCTCGCACAACCATTTACCTTGCCTGGCGGTCACACTGTTCATATTTCTTGCAGCATGGGCATTGCTACCTATCCTGAACATGGTGAAGATGAAATCGAGCTGTCCAAAAATGCGGACACTGCCATGTACCAGGCCAAAGACCACGGTCGTAACCGGGTCGAGTTTTGCCGCCTTAGTTCACCCGGTTAATGATGGTGTCTTCGAGCTTGCCGGCCAACTGGGAGATCGCCAGAGCGGCCGGACAACCCGGCGTGGATTGCATCAGCAACTGGCGGCGCATCACGGCCTGACGAACTGATGGGTCAGAAGGTATATCACCCATGTGAATCAGGCGCAGGGGACGACCGGGTTCCGTTTTGACAAAACGGTCCAGCACTTGCTGCAATTGCGTGGTGATGGCGCGTCCATCACCCAAGCGTGCCGTCTGGTTGATGACCATGCGGATATTTTGGCGCTTTTGCTGGGCCACTAGCACCTTGATGGTGGCATAGGCATCGGTCAGGGAGGTGGGCTCAGGGGTGGCAACCACAATCACCTCGGAGGCCAGCGAAACGGCAAACAGCACGACGTCCGAAATACCGGCACCGGTATCGAGCAGCACAATGTCGTAATGCGGGATCAACCCCCCCATGATGCGCAGAAAATCATCGCGAACTTCAGGCGTCAGGCGCGAATATTCCACCATGCCAGAGCCCGCCAGCAAGACTGAGAAACCACCTGGGGCTCGCACAATGGCCTCTTCGAGTTTAGCCTTTCCGGTAAACACATCATGTAATGTGAGCTTAGGATAGAGGTTGAGCACCACGTCGAGGTTGGCCAGGCCAAGGTCGGCATCCAGTACCAAAACACGGTGCCCTCGTTTGGCCAGTGCTGCCGCGAGATTGGCGGAGACGAAGGTTTTGCCGACGCCGCCTTTGCCGCTGGTCACGGCCAAGACCTTGCCGAGCGGTTTAAGCGGTACCACGGGCGCTACCACTTGGTCTTGTGGAGGATTCAGGACATCGCTCATGATCAGTTCACCCTATTCATTGCGCTGCCATTCGAACTGCCCGACACATCGCCGGAAATACTTTCGATCCAGGCAGGATCACCCATGGACAAAGGGCCAAATAACATACTTTTTTCTTCTGCACTCACGGAGATCACTTGCTGTTCATCGATAAAAACACGGTTGCGTCCTTCGGACTTGGCCCGGTAAAGTTGGATGTCGGCACGGTCCGTCCACAAGGAGGTCGTGGATCGAACCCATTCCGGGGCGTAGGCGCCGCCAATGCTGACCGTCACCCGGACGTTGAGCAGGGGCGACACAGAAATATAAAGATCGGCAATAGCTTCGCGAATGCGTTCGGCGACGATCAACCCAAAGGAAACCGGGCAATTCGGCAAGATGGCAGCAAACTCTTCGCCACCGTAACGCGCCACGGTGTCCATGGGACGAACACAGGCGGCGAGACACTTTGCAATCGCTTGCAATACCTGGTCGCCGGCCAGGTGTCCGTAGGTGTCGTTCACATTTTTGAAGTGATCAATATCGAGCATCAGCAGTAACGCTGATTCGCCAGATCGCGCAACGGAATCAATTTCACGACTCAATACGTTACGGAAATGACGACGATTTGACAAGCCAGTAAGCGGGTCTTTCAGGGACAGTTCGCACAGGTTGTCGATGATCGTTTGCACATAGGCGGTGGACGATTCTTCAGCGACAGGCAATCTACTGGAAGGATCGTGTCCCAGCAGGGCACGCGCATCGTCCAAGCGCAAATCTTGCAGTTGAATTACAGGGGATGCATTCATAGAAGCCACAGAGTACCTGGAAAGATAACAATTTAAGTCTAACAGGAACAGTTTTAAAAACCGGGTTGAAAATCAGGGATTTCACCGCGTACTAAAAGCCTTTCGTAGAGGCGTACCAATATCGGGTGATCTGCACAAAACCTCTTTTGATGAAGTCTGCTTGATGCTTAAATATTTCTTGTTTGCTATTGTTTTGATGGCTAATAACGCCGATGCGGCAAGGGCTTTCATTGGAGTAGTCAACCATGTTACCGATGGCGACACGCTCTGGGTTAAGCCTGATTCGGGCGGAAAAGTTCGAAAGTTGCGTATTGACGGCATTGATGCCCCAGAGATTTGCCAGACGGGTGGTGAGGACTCGCGTGCGCTGTTGGTGCAGCGTGCCTTGCATCAACGTGTCGAAGTCACGGTGAAGCGAAAAGACATGTATGGAAGAGGTCTGGCCACCATTCGGCTTAATGGTGCTGATTTGGGCGCGCAGATGGTTTTGTCGGGCCAAGCCTGGTCTTACCGTTGGCGCCGCAGTCTGGGGCCTTATGCGATTGAAGAGTCAGAAGCGCGCTCGTCGCGCCGGGGACTGTTTGCCGCGAGTCAGCCAGAATTACCGAGGGATTTTCGAAAAAGACACGGCACTTGCCACCTCGCAAAACAGTAACTTCAGCGACTCAGTGAGAGGTGCCGCAAACGGTGCAGCTTGATTGGCGACCGATGCGCACTTCAGTGAATTCCATGGACCGACCATCCAGCATCAACAGGCGACCCGTGAGCGGGCGGCCAGCACCGCTAATGAGCTTGAGAGCTTCAGCGGCCTGCATCGAGCCAATGATGCCCACCAACGGCGCAAAAACGCCCATCGTGGCGCAGCGGGTTTCTTCAAAAGTGGTGTCGGGCGGGAATACACAGGCGTAGCAGGGTGACTCGGCATCGCGTGGGTCATAGACGCAGATTTGTCCGTCAAAACGAATGGCTGCGCCTGACACCAATGGTTTGCGGTGTTTCACGCAGGCGGCATTGATGGCGTGACGGGTGGTGAAGTTGTCGCAACAATCCAGCACCACATCGGCTTGGGCTACCAGCGTCTCGAGCAGCGCGGCATCCGCCCGTGCCACCACCGGGGTGACGCAAATGGTCGGGTTGATGGCGCCGATGGACGTTTGGGCTGACAAGGCCTTGGCTTGGCCGACCCGCGCCATGTTGTGGATGATTTGCCGCTGCAAGTTGGTCATGTCTACCGTGTCGTTGTCGACCACCGTGATATGTCCCACACCGGCCGACCCGAGGTAAAGTGCCACCGGGGAGCCCAAACCGCCGGCGCCAATGATCAGGGCATGGCTGCCAAGAATTTTGTCCTGGCCTTCAATCCCGATCTCGTTCAGCAGCACATGGCGTGAGTAACGCAGCAACTCCTCATCCGTCATTTGCGGCTACTCTTCTTTCTTTTCTTCCTGACGCTCCACCATGGTTTTGCTGACCATGACCGGATGTCCTTTGAGTTGGTTGATGGCTTGGATCAGCTGGAAATCTTTTTCGGACCCATATTCAGGAATCTTGCGCTCGGCCAAGGGTTTCTTGAGTTCTTCTTCCAGTTTTTTACGGGCTTCTTCGCGGGCTTTCTCGCGGGTGTCGTCTTTCTTTTCTTCGCCCTGGCCGCTGCCCAGGTGTTTTTCCAGATCTGCTTCGCGGGTCCGCAAAGCGGCAAACAAGTTGCCTTCTTCGGTTTCGTCAATCATGACGTCCGGCACGATGCCCTTGGCCTGAATCGACTTGCCACTGGGGGTGTAGTAGCGGCTGGTGGTGAGTTTCAGGGCCGCCGTCGGGCAATTGTCCATGCGGAACGAGGGGTCAAGACAGACGGCGGTCTGGACTGAACCCTTGCCGAATGTCTGGTTGCCCAACAAGGTGGCGCGTTTGTGGTCTTGCAACGCACCTGCTACGATTTCGCTGGCAGAAGCGGAGCCTTCATTGACCAAGACGACCAAAGGCACTTTTTTCAGGGCGCCTTTGGTCACTTCCTGCAGGTGCTTGAGCGGGTCAGCACCGCCGCGGCGCTGGTAATACTGGGGCGAGGCTTTGTAGGTGAACTTGCTCTCAGCCAACTGGCCATTGGCCGACACCACGGTCACGTTTTCAGGCAAGAATGCTGCTGAAATCGCCACGGCAGCATCCAGGTAACCACCCGGATCGTTGCGCAAGTCGAGTACCAAGCCCTTAAGCTTAGGTTCTTGCTTGTAAATTTCTTCGGCTTTGCGGGCAAAGTCTTCCACTGTGCGTTCCTGGAACTGGCTTAGGCGAATCCAGGCGTAGCCGGGCTCCACGATCTTGCTCTTGACACTTTGCGTCTTGATTTCTTCACGCACGATCGGGACCGGGAACGTGCGGTTCTCGGACTTGCGGAAAATAGTGAGCACCACCTTGGTGTTGGGCTCGCCACGCATGCGTTTGACGCCTTCGTTGAGCGTCAGACCCTTGACCGGGGTGTCGTCGATCTTGACGATCAGGTCGTTGGGCTTGATGCCGCCCCGAAAAGCGGGGGATCCTTCAATGGGCGACACCACTTTGATGACGCCATCTTCTTGCGAAATTTCAATGCCGACGCCGACAAATTTGCCGGTGGTGCCTTCGTTGAAGTCTTTCAGTGCTTTTTTGTCGAGATAGACAGAATGGGGATCCAGCCCGGCCACCATGCCTGCGATGGCATCGGTGATGAGCTTCTTGTCGTTGACCGGCTCCACGTAGTTGCTCTTGACCATGCCAAACACGGCTGCCAGTTGTTGCAACTCTTCCAGTGGCAGCGGCGCTAGCGTGCCGCGTGCCACTGTCTGCAGCGACACGGTGGTCAGGGCGCCTGCAACCACACCCAATGAAATCCAACCAGCAATTTTCAATTTTTGAGCCATATGTCTCTCTGATAAGTCCCTGTCAATGTACACGTTTGGAGGTGTTAACGATGGACAGGTTCCCCATTTACCTAAGATTTACCCGGATTACGCTTTGCCTTGGGACGCCACTGCAGCGGCGGCTTTGGCGGCGGCCTCGGCATCACCCAGGTAGTAATGGCGAATCGGTTTCAGGTCGTCATCCAATTCGTACACCAGCGGGATGCCATTGGGGATGTTCAGGCCCACGATGTCGTCGTCAGAGATGTTGTCCAGGTACTTGACCAAGGCGCGAATCGAATTGCCGTGGGCTGCAACCACAATGTTTTTGCCGGCCTTGATGGCGGGGGCCAGCGCTTCATTCCAGAAGGGCATGACACGCGCCACGGTGTCTTTCAGGCATTCGGTCAGCGGAATTTGCTCGGGCTTCAGCTTGGCGTAGCGCAAATCGCTGCGTTCAGAGCGCGGGTCGGTTGGCTCCAGCGCCGGTGGCGGGGTGTCGTAGCTGCGGCGCCATACCAACACCTGCTCATCACCGTATTGCTTGGCGGTTTCGCCCTTGTTGAGGCCTTGCAAGGCACCATAGTGGCGCTCATTGAGGCGCCAGCTGTTCACCACTGGCAACCAGGTGCGGTCCATTTCATCGAGCACGTGCCACAGTGTGCGGGTAGCGCGCTTAAGCACGCTGGTGTAGGCGACGTCAAACTCATAGCCTTCGGCCTTGAGCAGTTTGCCGGCATTCTTCGCCTGTTCGATGCCGAGCGGCGTCAGGTCGACGTCGGTCCAGCCGGTGAAGCGGTTGTCAAGATTCCAGGTGGATTCGCCGTGGCGGATCAGAACAAGTTTATGCATGGTGTTTGTAAGGGTTCATAGCCGGGACAAAACGAAGATTGAATGCGAACGGCATTTGTGTATTCTAAAATGCCGGCTGGGTCAGGACAGGCCATAACGGGCGCACTTTGCGTCTCAGAGGCCTTCCAGATCAATTTTTACCAAGGAAAAAATGAAATTTATTCTCGACAACTGGATGTTGATGACGATCGCGCTGGCTTCGGCTGGCGGCTTGTTCTGGCCGGTGCTCAAGGGCGCCACCGGCGGCTCGCTGACCGCAGAAGGCGCAGTGCAGCTCATCAACCGTGAAAAAGCGGTGGTGATTGATGTCTGCGAAGCCAATGAATTCGCGGCCGGCCATGTTGGCGGCGCCAAAAATATTCCCTTGAGCCAGTTGGAGCAAAAACTGCCCGGCGCGGTGAAAAACAAGGCGCTGCCGGTCATTCTGGTGTGCCAGTCGGGTGCCCGTTCGAAAAGCGCTGTCAACATCGCCAAAAAGCTCGGCTACGAGCAAGCCCAATCGTTGGCAGGCGGCTTGGGCGCCTGGAAATCGGCCAACCTGCCGGTTGAAAAAGCCTGAATTAATTCATCTGAACCATTAAGAGTAAACCGCATGCAAGCCGTCAAGATGTACACCACCGCAGTCTGCCCTTACTGCATCCAAGCCAAGCAGGTTCTCAAGTCCAAGGGCGTGGCGCAGATTGAAGAAATCCGCATTGACACCGACCCCGCCCAGCGCCAGCAGATGATGGAATTGACGGGGCGGCGCACCGTGCCCCAGATTTTTATTGGTCAGACGCATGTGGGTGGCTGCGACGATCTGGTGGCGCTCGACAAACAGGGCGGCCTGCTGCCGCTGCTGAACGCCGTTTGATCATTTTCACCTGACATAATCTCTCGTCTTCAATCGTTTGCCCGCTTCAAGCACGCCTTAAGCGGGCATTGTTTTTTATTAGGAATTTCCATGACCGAGCAACTTGACCCCGTTTTTCAGATTCAACGCGTTTACCTCAAGGAAGCGTCACTGGAGCAGCCGAACTCGCCCGCGATTTTGTTGGAGCAAGAATCTCCCTCCGTCGATATCCAGTTGGGTGTGAATGCAACGCCGGTGGCCGATGGTATTTTTGAGGTGTCTGTCACCGCGACCGTGCAGACCAAGATCAAAGACAAAACCGTGTTTCTGGTGGAAGCCACGCAAGCCGGTATTTTCGAGATCCGCAATTTGCCTCAAGAGCAGATGAGCCAGATCATGGGTATCGCTTGCCCACAAATCGTTTACCCGTACCTGCGCGGCAACGTCGCCGACCTGATCCAGCGCGGTGGCTTTCCGCCCGTGCATCTGTCGGAAATCAACTTCCAGGCGATGTTTGAGCAGCAACAACAGCAGCAGCAAGCCGCTGCCGAAGCCGCTGAACCCAGCGTCGTGATTCAGTAAAAATTTTAAGAGTTTTAGCCCTCTAGCCCCCGTCTCTACTGCGCAGTACGCTATGAAAATTATAGTGCTTGGTGGGGGTGCCTGGGGCACGGCGCTGGCGGTCAGTGCGGGCAATAACCCGCTGGCCCAGCACGCTGTGACGCTCTGGGTGCGCGATGCGGGGCAAGCGTCTGTCATGCAGGCGCAGCGTGAGAATGTGCGCTACTTGCCGGGTGTTGAGCTGCCGTCATTGCTTGCCGTCAGTTCTGTCGCAACAAGTGACATGGACCGCTTTGCCAACCTGGTGGGCGGCGCAGATCTCGTCATCGTCGCCACGCCCATGGCGGGTTTGCGCGCCATGTTGGCCAATCTGGCAACGTGTCGTATGCCGGTGGCTTGGCTGTGCAAAGGCTTTGAAGCCCCCACTTCTGAGTCTTTTGGGCTTCTAGCCCACGAGATACAAGCGAGAGTAGCTCCTGAATTAATAGCGGGTATTTTGAGTGGTCCCAGTTTTGCGCTGGAAGTGGCGCGGGGCCAGCCTACCGCTCTGGTGGCAGCCAGCGCCCATGCGGTGGTGCGAAGTGCCTTGGTCGATGCTTTTCACAGCCCGACGCTGCGGGTCTATGCCAACGATGACATCGTGGGCGTGGAAGTAGGCGGGGCCGTCAAAAACGTGCTGGCCATCGCCACCGGTTTATGCGACGGCCTGAACTTGGGTTTGAATGCCCGCGCCGCCGTTATCACCAGAGGCTTGGCCGAGATGATGCGACTGGGCGTGGCGCTGGGCGCCAAGTCTGAAACCTTCATGGGCCTGAGTGGTCTGGGCGACTTGGTGCTGACCGCTACCGGCGACTTGTCGCGCAACCGGCAAGTCGGTCTGGCACTGGCGCGGGGGCTGAGTTTGCAACAGGCGGTCGCCTCTTTGGGCCATGTGGCCGAAGGTGTGTATTCGGCCCGAACGGTGGTGCAACGCGCCGCCAGCATGGGCGTGGAGATGCCGATTGCGCAAGCTGTGGTGGCCTTGCTGGATGGTCATATTCAACCTGCCCAGGCGGTGACCCTGTTAATGGGCCGCGAGCCGACTTCCGAATTAACCTGAATCGGTCTCGAAGCCTCGGGCTCTGATTTGAAACTTCATGGTGACTTTGATGACTCCTAATTTTGATTTTTCTCCCGAATCCATAGCCGTTTTGGCGAAGGCAGATGCGGCGCGGGCGTTGCAGGAAGACGTTGGTGCGGGCGACCTGACGGCCGGGCTGATTGACCCCAGTCGCCGAGCCAGCGCCTATGTGTTGGCGCGTGAGTCGGCCATTATTTGTGGCATTCCTTGGGCGCGGGCGGCACTGCAACAGATCGACCCTGGCCTCAAGGTTTCCTGGTGTGTGCAAGAAGGCGAACGTTGCAAGCTTGACCAGGTCGTGCTGGAGCTCGAAGGCTCAGCCCGCGCGCTCTTGACCGCCGAGCGTACGGTGCTGAATTTCTTGCAACTGCTGAGCGCCGTGGCCAGCAAAACGGCCAGCTACTGTGATGCCGTGAAAAGCGTGCCCAGCAACCGCGCCCAGATTGTGGACACGCGCAAGACCTTGCCCGGTTTGCGGTTGGCGCAAAAATATGCGGTGCGTACCGGTGGCGGTACCAACCACCGCATAGGCCTGTACGACGCCGTGCTGATCAAGGAAAACCACATTGCCGCTGCGGGCGGTGTGACGGCCGTTTTGAAGCGCGCCGCCGAAGTGGCCCCCAGCGCTCAATTTATAGAGATTGAGGTGGAAACACTGGCCCAACTCGTCGAGGCGCTCGATGAAGGTGCCCGCATGGTGCTGTTGGACAACATGACGCTGGCCCAATTGCGCGAGGCCGTCCACATCAATGCCGGGCGTGCCATTCTGGAAGTCTCGGGCGGCGTGAACATGAGCACGGTGCGCGATATTGCCGCCACCGGGGTGGACCGGATCTCAATCGGGGCCTTGACCAAAGATGTTCAGGCGATCGATTTTTCGATGCGTTTTAGTTCCGACCTGACTTGAGTACAAGTGAGTCTTCTCTGAAACTTCGTTTTAAGGATATGTGATGACCGCTGCGCCAAAAACCATGATGGATGTCGAATACGAGCAGCCTCTGCAAGAAGCTGCAGCCAGCGCTGGTATTTGCGCTACCAAGCATGCCTGGGCCCGCGTCCCAGTGGAGCCCAGTCAGACCGAGCGGGCCGCGCTCAAAGACAAAATCCGCCGCTTGCTGAAAGAGAAAAATGCAGTGATGGTGTCGCATTACTACGTGCACCCTGACTTGCAGGACCTGGCCGAAGAAACCGGCGGGCTGGTGAGCGATTCGCTGGAGATGGCACGTTTTGGCCGCGATCACGCCGCCACCACGCTGGTCGTGTCTGGCGTGCGCTTCATGGGTGAAACCTCCAAAATCCTGTCACCCGAAAAACGGGTGCTGATGCCGGATCTGGATGCCACCTGTTCACTCGATCTGGGTTGCCCGACCGATGAGTTCAGTGCTTTCTGCGATGCCCATCCCGACCGCACGGTTGTGGTGTATGCCAACACCAGTGCGGCCGTCAAGGCGCGTTCCGACTGGCTGGTGACCTCCAGCTGTGCCCTGGACATCGTGCGTGACCTCAAAGAAAAAGGTCAAAAAATTCTCTGGGCGCCCGACCGGCACTTGGGAGGCTATATCCAGCGCGAAACTGGTGCCGACATGGTCATGTGGGGCGGTTCCTGCATCGTTCACGACGAGTTCAAGGCGTTTGAGCTGGAGGCCCTGATCAAGGACCATCCCGGTGCCAAAGTGCTGGTGCATCCTGAGTCCCCAGAGGACGTGGTGGCGCTGGCCGATGCCGTGGGTTCGACCTCGGCCATTCTCAAAGCGGCCCGCGAGATGGATGCCAAAGAGTTCATTGTGGCCACCGACAACGGCATGATGCACAAGCTGCGCACCCTGAACCCCGGCAAGGTGTTTCTGGAAGCGCCCACCGCCGGCAACAGCGCCACCTGCAAGAGTTGCGCCCATTGCCCCTGGATGGCGATGAATGGCTTGGCGGACGTGGCCCGGGTGCTGGAAACTGGCGTAAACGAAATCCACGTGGACCCCGCTTTGGGCTTGCGCGCCCGCCGCCCGATTGACCGGATGCTGGCATTCACCGCTGCGCTCAAGGCAAAACAAGTGGCTGGTAGCCTTGTAGCCCATATCGGTGCTGCGTAACTAGCTATTAAATTAATAGGAAGCCGGGGCGTTGCAAGACGCCTCTTTGTTACGTCTTTTATGATGCATAAGCCTTGCATCTTTAAGGTCTTACTATCTTGGGTAGCATCACAGCGACCCCCTGCTGCCGAGGCAGAGCCCTGATTTCCTGAAAGAACGCGTTGGACAACAAAGCCCCTGTGACCCGAAAAGTCATCCCTATCGTCCCTCAGACCGGGTACGTTCCTAATCCGGTTTCACGCTTCGCTTCGAATCAGGATATCTATCCCCGCAGTGTTTCGGGTCTGTTCGCAAACTGGCGCATCGCCATGGTGTATGTGACCCAGCTGGTGTTTTATGGCCTGCCCTGGCTGGAGTGGGGCCAGCGCCAAGCCGTGTTGTTTGATCTGGGGGCCCGGCGCTTCTATATTTTTGGGCTGATGCTGTACCCGCAGGATTTCATTTATCTGGCGGGCTTTTTAGTCATTGCCGCGCTGGCCTTGTTTCTGTTCACGACCGTGGCTGGACGTTTGTGGTGTGGCTACACCTGCCCCCAGACGGTTTACACCGAAATATTCCTCTGGATCGAAAAGAAGCTGGAGGGCGACCGCTCCGCCCGCATGCGACGCGATGCCCAGCCTTTGTCGATAGACAAAGTAGGACGCAAAACGGCCAAATACGGGGTGTGGTTAGCCGTGGGCTTGTGGACCGGCTTCACCTTTGTCGGCTATTTCACGCCGATCAAGGAATTGGGGACAGAGTTTCTGCAAATGAGCATGAGCTCCTGGGAAATCTTCTGGACCTTGTTTTACGGCATGGCCACCTATGGCAACGCCGGTTTCATGCGGGAGTTGATGTGCAAACACATCTGCCCGTATGCCCAGTTCCAGAGCGTGATGTTTGACAAAGACACCTTGATCGTGACCTACGACACCGAGCGCGGCGAGCCACGGGGCGCCCGCTCGCGCAAGGCCGATGCGTCGATCTTGAACCTGGGTTCTTGCGTGGACTGTAGTTTGTGCGTGCAGGTGTGCCCAACGGGCATCGATATCCGTCATGGTCTGCAGCATGATTGCATTGGCTGCGGTGCCTGCGTGGATGTCTGCGACACGGTCATGGACAAGCTGGGTTACGCGCGGGGGCTGATCAAGTACAGCACTGAAAACGCCATGACCCAAGGCTGGACCCAGGCGCAAACCCTGCGCCAGGTGCTGCGACCGCGGGTGCTGATTTATGCCGCCGTGCTAAGTGCCATTGTGCTGGCTACCGTGCTCAGTTTGATGATGCGCACGCCGTTCAAGGTCAATGTGATGCGTGACCGCGGCGTCATGGCGCGCGAGATGCAGGACGGCAGCATTGAGAATGTGTACCGGATTCAGGTGATGAACGCCACGGAGTCGCCGCAACGCTACAAAATAACGGTCTCCGGCCAGCCTGGTCTGCTGGTGACGTCTGACAACGTCGTGTCGGTACCTTCGTCGCAGGAGCAGGGGGTGCCGGTGCGGGTTCAGGCGCCACCAAATGCCATGGCGCCCGGTTCGCACGCCATCCAGTTTGAAATTGACTCACTGGATTCGCCAGGTCACTTGAGAGAAAAATCGGCATTTCTGGTCCCGCGCTGAGGCGCACGGGGAGCGCTAATCACACTTCGAGGTTGTCGATGAGTCGAGTGTTGCTTATTTTGGCGGCGCCCAGCACCACCAGCACATCACCCGGCTCCGGGCTTTGCAGGTCGCGGCGGCGACGCACCACCATGTAGTCGGGTTGCCAGCCGCGTGCCGTTAAAGTCGCCATGGCTTGCTGCTCCAGAGCCGCAAAGTCGCTGGCACCGGCATGGATGGCCGAGGCCATCGCGTTGAGTGCGCGCGAGAGTTGCACCGCTTCGGCCCGTTCGCTGTCGCTGAGGTAACCGTTGCGTGAAGACAATGCCAGGCCTTCGGTGGACCGGGTGATTTCCCCCCCCACGATCTCAACCGGCAGGGCAAACTGCTGCACCATGCGCTGAATGACCATCAGTTGCTGGTAATCCTTCTTGCCAAACACGGCCACGCCGGGTTGCACGCAATTCAACAGTTTGAGCACCACGGTGCTGACGCCACCAAAAAAGCCGGGCCGAAAGAAACCTTCCAGAATGTCGGCGAGTTCAGTGGAGGGTTGCACCCGAAAGGTTTGCGGTTCGGGGTACAACTCTTGTTCGTTGGGCGCAAATACCACATCGCAGCCGGCGGCTTGCAGCTTGTCGCAATCCGAGGCCCAAGTGCGCGGGTAGGTGTCAAAGTCTTCGTGTGGCAGGAACTGCAGGCGGTTGACAAAGATGCTGGCCACCGAGACATCGCCCAAGGGCTTGGCTTGCCGCATCAGGGCCAGGTGGCCTTCGTGCAAGTTGCCCATGGTGGGCACAAAAGTAGGGCGCTGGAAAGCCGCCAGATGCGCACGAAGCTCAGTGATGGTGTGAATGATTTTCATAAAAACTTACCAGGCGTGCTGGGCGTTGTCTGGGAAAGAACCATTTTTAACGGCCACCACATAGGCTTGCATGGCTTCGCGGATGCTGGGTGCGCCGGTCATGAAGTTACGCACGAACTTGGCCATCTTGCCCAGATTCAGTCCCAGCATGTCATGCAGCACCAGCACCTGTCCTGCCGTGCCATTGCCGGCGCCTATGCCGATGGTGGCGCAGTGCAGCAACTCGGCGGTCAACTCAGCCGACAAGGCCGCGGGCACCATCTCGAGCACCAGCAGCGTGGCGCCTGCGTCCTGCAAGGCGTGCGCCTGTTGCTTGAGCAGCGCCGCCGACTCGGTGGATTTGCCTTGCACCCGGTAGCCACCCAGCGCGTGAACGGTTTGGGGTGTCAGGCCCAGATGGGCGCACACCGGAATGCCACGCTCGACCAGAAAACGCACGGTTTCAGTCGTCCAGCCGCCGCCTTCGAGCTTGACCATGTGGGCGCCGGCCTGCATCAGCAAGGCAGCGCTGCGCAGCGCCTGCTCCCGGGATTCGTGGTACGCGCCGTAGGGTAAATCGCCAATCAGCCAGGCCGCGCCCTGGGCGCGGCGCAGCCCGCGCGCCACACTTTCCATGTGGTAACACATGGTTTCCAACGTCACACCGACGGTGCTGCTCAGGCCCTGGCAGACCATGCCCAGCGAGTCCCCCACCAGAATGCACTCCACGCCCGCGGCATCGGCAACGGCCGCAAAAGTGGCGTCGTAAGCGGTCAGCATGGTGATTTTTTCACCGCGTGAATGCATTTCCTGCAAGCGCGGCAGGCTGATTGGTTTGCGCGCCGTGGCGGTGGTGTGGGCGGGCAAGGTGCCGTAAGGGGTGGCGCTGGTGGGTTCGACCGGTGTGTTCATGGCAGATGACCTTTGTGCGTAGGAATGGCTTAGGGGTTGCTGGCCGCTTGCACCGGAATGTGCGAGCGCTCAAATTTAATGCGGTTGTTATCGTCGACAAACACCAGTTTGGGTTGAAATCCGCTGACCTGAGCTTCTTCAACCTGGGCAAAAGAGGCAATGATGATCAAGTCGCCCACACTGGCCCGGCGCGCTGCCGAGCCATTGACGGAAATCATGCCGGAGCCGCGTTCGCCCTTGATGGCGTAGGTGACAAAACGTTCGCCGTTGTTGATGTTCCAGATGTGAATTTGCTCGTTTTCACACAGGTTGGCGGCGTCCAGCAGGTTTTCGTCGATGGCGCAGGAACCTTCGTAGTGCAGTTCGCAGTCGGTCACGGCAACGCGGTGGATCTTGGATTTAAGCAGGGTACGCAGCATGATTTAAATTTTTTTCAGGTCGAGAAGGTAATATAAAAAGCAGGTCAGGGCACCAGAACGGTGGGTATGGCTTGCTCCGCCAGTTCCGGGTAGTCGCGGCTGAAATGCAGGCCACGGCTTTCGTGGCGGGCTTGGGCGCTGCGCACAATCAGGTCGGCCACTTGTACCAGGTTGCGCAGCTCCAGCAGGTCACGCGTAACGTGAAAGTGGGCGTAGTACTCCTCAATCTCGTCTTGCAGCAAAGCGATGCGGTGGGCGGCACGCTCCAGGCGTTTGTTGGTGCGCACAATGCCGACGTAGTCCCACATGAAGCGTCGCAATTCGTCCCAGTTGTGCGAAATCACCACCGCTTCGTCGGCGTCGCCGACGCGGCTGTCGTCCCAGTGCGGCAGGCTCGGCGCGGGGGCTGGTGCGGTCTGGCTGATGGCCTTGGTCGTGGCTTGGGCAAACACCATGCACTCCACCAGCGAGTTGCTGGCCAGTCGGTTGGCGCCGTGCAAGCCGCTGCAAGCGGTCTCGCCGATGGCGTAAAGACCGCCGATGTCGGTGCGTCCTTCCAGGTCAGCGAGCACGCCGCCGCAGGTGTAATGTGCGGCGGGTACCACCGGAATCGGCTGTTTGGAGATGTCGATGCCGAGCTCCAGGCAGCGTGCATAGATGTTGGGGAAGTGTTCCTGCAGAAAAGCCAGGGGCTGGTGCGAAATATCGAGGTAAACGCAATCCAGACCGCCTTTTTTCATCTCGAAGTCGATGGCGCGGGCCACCACATCGCGCGGTGCTAGTTCAGCGCGTGGGTCGTGTTGCGGCATGAAACGTGTGCCATCCGGCAGCAGCAGGCGACCCCCTTCACCGCGCACCGCTTCGCTGATGAGGAACGATTTGGCGTGCGGGTGGTACAGGCAGGTTGGGTGAAACTGGATGAACTCCATGTTTTGAACCCGGCAGCCGGCGCGCCAAGCGGCAGCGATGCCGTCACCGGTCGCGGTGTCGGGGTTGGTGGTGTAGAGGTAAACCTTGCCGGCGCCACCGGTCGCCAAAATGGTGTGGGGGGCTTGAAACGTGAGCACTTCGTCAGTGGCTTCGTCCAGTGCGTAAAGGCCCAGGCATTGGGTGGCTTTGTTGGCAGCTTGACCCGACTGCGAGGCAAGTTTGGCGTCGGTGATCAGGTCGACCAGCGTGTGGTTCTCAAACAGGGTGATGTTGGGCGTCTGGCGCACCCGCTCAATCAGGGTGGTTTGCACGGCCGCACCGGTGGCGTCTGTGACATGCACAATGCGGCGCGCGCTGTGGCCCCCTTCGCGGGTCAGGTGCAACTGGCCGTCTTCTTCTGAAAAAGGCACGCCCATTTTTTGCAGCCAGGCAATCGCCTGGGGCGCTTGTTCGACCACAAAACGGGTGGCGGCCAGGTCGCACAAGCCGGCGCCAGCGACCAGGGTGTCGTCCACGTGGGCGTCAAAACTGTCGTCTTTGCTCCAGACCGCTGCAATACCACCCTGCGCCCAACCGCTGGAGCCTTCATGGACGGCGCGTTTGGTGATGACCGCCACGCGCTGCGAGGGCGCCAGCAGCAGGGCGGCATTCAGACCGGCCAGCCCGCTGCCGACAATCAGCACATCAAAATGAAGGGTTGGGGAGGATTTCACAGGTTGATTCACGGCAGTGTTGCGGTTGAGGCAGTCAAGTGGGGGAGTAGGCCAGACGAACATAGATGGGGGCAAATACTTCGGCCTGGGTGATTTCGATCAGGGTTTCTTTGGCCAGTTCAAGCATGGCGATGAACGTCACCACCAGCACCGGCGTGCCTTTGGTGGCGTCAAACAGCTCTTCAAATTCGACGAAGCGACGGCCCTGGAGTTTTTTGAGCACCAGGGTCATGTGCTCGCGCACCGAGAGTTCTTCTCGCGTGATTTTGTGGGTTTGCACCAGCTTGGCGCGTTTCAAAATGTCGCGCCAGGCTTCTTGTAAATCGATGGCGTTGACATCCGGAAAACGTGGGTGCAGCGACTGCTCAATGAATACCTGTGCCTTGAGAAAATCGCGGCCAAACTGCGGCACGGCATTGAGCTTGGCGCCACCGAGTTTCATGCGCTCGTATTCCAGCAGGCGTCGCACCAG
>NZ_JBAWYV010000024.1:0-36786 GCF_037143375.1 Rhodoferax sp.
TGATCGTCCGTCAGTATGGTTTTTCACTTGAAGAGGCAGAGAGTAAAAAGAGAAGTGGTGAGTTGCCAGACGACTACGAGTCCAGCGTGCTGCGCCCCTTCGTTGAAAGCATGGTTCAGGAAATTGGACGCGCTTTGCAGTTTTTCTTCACCAGTACGCCGCACAACAAGGTTGATTTCGTGATGCTGGCGGGTGGCTCTGCCGCTTTGCCTGGTTTGACGGCGGCTGTGACACAACACACTACATTTGCGTGCACTTTGGTGAATCCGTTTGAAGGCATGGAAATTGGTGATGGTGTCCGCTTGAAAAGAATGACCCGTGAGGCACCTTCTTACCTTACTTCATGCGGCTTGGCCTTACGGAGGTTCATGCAGTGATCCTGATTAACCTATTACCGCACCGTGAAGTTGCCCGAAAACTTCGTCGAGATATATTCAATATCAGTTTGGGCGCATCTGCGCTTGCTGGCGGTTTGATAGCCGGAATAATATTTGTTTGGTATCAAACTCAGTTGTCGGGGCAACAAGGTAAAAACCTTGTTCTGCAAAACGAAATTAAACGGTTTGATAACCAGATAAAAGACATTGCAGGCCTTGAGGCCGAGATTGCCGGTTTGCGCGCACGTCAGCAAGCTGTTGAAGATTTGCAGGCCGACCGCAATTTACCTGTTCATTTGTTGACGGAACTTGTCAAGCAGTTGCCCGATGGCGTTTTTGTTACCAGCATGCGCCAAGACAGCCAGACGGTGACCCTTCAAGGCGTGGCGCAGTCCAATGAACGTGTATCTGAGTTGTTGCGCAATCTTGGAAATAACACCCCCTGGTTTTCCAAGCCGGAACTGGTTGAAATTGTGGCAGGTTCAGTGACGTTGCCACCCAAAGATCAACGTCGTGTCTCCAACTTCACGATTCGTGTTCGCCTGGTACGCGCCAGCGAGGCTGAAAAAATGCTCGCTTCGGTTAGTGCCGCTTCGGCGCCCATGGTGTCTGCATCAACTCCTGTGAAAAAATAGGAGTAGAAAAATATGGCAAGCAAATCCTCACAGAAGATAGACTTTCCTGCCCTTCAGGAAAAACTGACGGGGCAATTTCGTAATCTTGATCCGAAGGATCCCTCCAACTGGCCCGCGCTTCCTCGTTATGCGCTTTTTTTGACAGTCGCTGCCTTGCTGGTCGTGGTGCTCTGGTTTTTATGGCTTGACGCTTCCCAGGTTGAACTGGAAGCTGAACAGGCTAAAGAAGTCAAGTTGCGCGAAGAATACAAGACTAAATTAGGGAAAGCAGTCAACCTTGAAGCGCTAAAAAAACAGCGAGAGCAAGTTCAGCAATATGTGACACAGCTGGAGAAGCAGCTGCCAAGTAAAGCTGAAATGGATGCTTTGCTGTCTGATATCAATCAGGCCGGTTTGGGGCGCAGCCTGCAGTTTGATTTATTCAGGCCGGGTCAAGTTGCCGTTAAAGATTACTACGCAGAGTTGCCCATCGCCGTGCGCGTCACTGGGCGGTACCATGATATTGGCGCTTTTGCCTCTGATATTGCCAACCTTTCGCGCATTGTGACTTTGAATAATTTGACGATTCTTCCTGCCAAGGATGGGACATTGGCCATGGATGCGACTGCCAAAACTTTCCGTTATCTTGATTCTGCTGAAGTTGCAGCACAAGCCAAGTCGGCACCCAAAGGGGTCAAAAAATGATGACCTTATCAAAATTCTTATGGCTCGCTTTGGTTGCAACCCTAGTTGCTTGCGGTGCCTCCAGTGAAGATGAACTTCAACGCTGGATGACTGAGCAGAAAAGTCAAACTCGTCCTAGTGTGGCCAAAATTTCAGAGCCCAAGCAGTTTTTGCCTGAAAGTTATACCCAAGTTACGTCGATCGAGCCTTTCAGCAATCAAAAATTGACCCAAGCTTTGAAGCGTGAATCGACACAGTCTGCGGCCAACGGGGCCTTGATCGCCCCGGAGTTGGCGCGCCGCAAGGAAGCACTCGAATCCTTCCCTCTGGACGCCATGGCGCTGGTGGGGAGTCTCGTTAAGGCTGGTCAGCCTATTGCGTTGGTGAAAGTTGACAACTTGCTGTACCAGGTACGCCCTGGGAATTACCTGGGTCAAAACTACGGACGAGTGACGAAAATCGCCGAGACGGAAGTTACTTTGCGTGAAATTGTGCAAGACGCTGTGGGTGAATGGATAGAACGCACTGCAACACTGCAGTTGCAAGAGAGGTCGAAATGAACAATCAGAACTATTGGATGACAAAACGCATGTTGCAACGTTTTTTTCTGGCTGCCTCGCTTTTGATGGCGGCACTTTCTGCACAAGCGCAAAGCGCTATTGAGGCTGTATCAGGGTCGATACAAGGGGGTGTTGAAGTTGTCAAAATCGATTTAACACAAGCCCTTGCGGCCATTCCAACGGGCTTCACCATTCAGTCGCCGGCCAGAATTGCGCTTGATTTTCCTGGTGTCACAAACGCCATGGGGCGTTCAACCATCGACATCAACCATGGTAATTTGAAGTCAGTCAGTGTGGTTCAGGCAGGAGACCGAACCCGTGTTGTTTTGAACTTGAAACAAGCGACGGCTTACAAAGCCCAGTTGCAAGGTAAATCGCTGTTGGTCGTGCTTGATGCAGTTGCTGTTGCAGCGGCTGCGACTACCGTAGCGCCGGTCTTTGCAGAAAGTCGCAGTCGCGATACTTTGCCACTGAAAGATCTGGACTTCCGTCGGGGTGACGAAGGTTCTGGCCGCATCGTCGTGGCCTTGCCTAACAGTCAGGTCGGTGTTGATATTCGCCAGCAAGGTCAAACCCTGGTGGTTGAATTCATGAAGTCGACCTTGCCTGAAGGTATGCGCCGCCGCTTGGATGTGACTGACTTCGGTACACCCGTTCAGACCGTCACTACGTCACAAGTGGGCGATCGTGTGCGGATGGTGATTTTGCCTAAGGGTGATTGGGTTCACAGCGCGTACCAAACGGACGATCAATTTGTCGTCGAAGTAAAACCAGTCAAAGTTGATACGTCAAAATTGACGCAAGGCCCCGGCTATAGCGGCCAAAAACTCTCACTCAACTTCCAAAATATTGAAGTTCGTTCACTGTTGCAGGTGATTGCTGATTTCACCAACTTCAATATCATTACTTCTGATTCAGTCACGGGTTCTGTCACCTTGCGTCTGCAGGATGTGCCTTGGGATCAAGCTTTGGACATTATTTTGCAAGCCAAGGGACTGGGTATGCGGAAAACCGGGAATGTTCTTTGGATTGCGCCCAAAGATGAAATCAACGCCAAGGAAAAGCTTGAACTTGAGTCGATTGCTTCACTGCAAAATCTGGAGCCGTTGCGCACCCAGTCTTTCCAGATGAATTACACCAAGGCGGCTGAAGTTGCTGCTCAACTGACAGCTACCGGTGGCGGAACAGGTGCCAGCAGTTCCCGCATGTTGAGCCCGCGTGGCAGCACCATCGCTGAGGCGCGCACCAACCAGTTGTTTGTGACAGATATCCCCAGCAAGCTGGAACAGGTTCAGCAATTAATTGCCAAGCTCGATATTCCGGTTCGTCAAGTCCTGATTGAAGCGCGAATTGTGGAGGCGACAGACACCTTTGGTAAATCTCTGGGTATTAAATTGGGCGGCAATGACCTCCGTGCGCAAAACGGTGGCACGGGTGGGTACGCGTTGGGCGGTAGCAATAACAGTATTGCATTTGGGACAAGCTACTCCAACGTGGTTGCAACGACTGGCGCTGGCGGTGTTAATGACCTGACCAGTAGTTTTGTCAATCTGCCTGCTGTGGGACAAAATGGCTACAACCCTGCAACCTTTGCTGTCTCACTGTTTAGTTCGGCAGCGAATCGCTTCCTGAATTTGGAACTCTCTGCCCTTGAGGCAGACGGAAAAGGTAAAGTGGTTTCCAGCCCACGCGTGGTGACTGCCGATCAGATCAAAGCATTGATTGAGCAAGGCACCGAGTTGCCTTATCAAGTAGCTTCATCAAGCGGCGCAACTTCGATTGCTTTCCGCAAAGCGAATTTGAAGTTGGAAGTTACACCTCAAATAACGCCTGAAGGTAATATTATTTTGGCATTGGATGTCACCAAAGATACCGTTGGCCAGCAGACTGCTGCAGGTTTTGCTATCAATACGAAACATATTCAAACGCAGGTGCTGGTTGAAAATGGTGGAACGGTTGTTATTGGTGGCATTTTTGAGATGACTGAAAGCGACGATGTGACTAAAGTCCCCTTGTTGGGTGACATCCCTGGGCTAGGGAATCTGTTCAAGAGCCGTTCCAGAATTTCAAACAAGCAGGAAATGCTGGTGTTCATCACGCCTAAGGTGGTTGCTGACAAAGCATCACGTTAACTGTTGCTTTTAGTTTATTTTCAGGGATAAGAATATGAGATTGATGAAGTTTGTTTTGGGTGTTGCGGTTGCTGTGGCCTTGACGGCTTGTGGGGGAGGTGGAGGAAGTGCAGGGACGACAAGTGGAGGTTCGACACCGGCTGCGTCGGCACCAGCTTCAGCACCAGTAGTTATTACTTCACCGACTATTAGCATCGGTTTGAAAAATTCCGCTGGTACGACGGTAACAACGGTATCTGCTAGCGATGTTTTCATCTTGCAAGCCACTGTCAAAGATTCTGCCGGTACTGCACTTTTAGGCCAGTTAGTTAGATTTGCGGGTGATTCAATGTTGGTGAAATTGTCGGGGAACGGCTCTGGTGTGACAGACTCTAATGGTGTTGCGTTCGTTCAAATCAGTCCGGCAACGATAACTTCATCTGGCGCTGGTCTGGTTACCGCCGATGTCTCTGTTGCGGGTGTGGCTGCTAGCCAGTCCAGCATGGGCGTGACAGTGGTGCCGCTAGCGAGTGCTGCATCATCAACAATTAGTTTGGGATTGGCTGGTGGGGGTAATGCGATTTCGGCTTCGGGGCTCAATGCGCTGGCGACAGTCAAGGATGCCAGTGGGACTGCTGTTGGTGGGAAGCTGGTGACCTTTACCGGCGATACGACACTGATCAAGTTCAGCCCGGCAAATGGGCAAGTGTTATCCGATCCGCTGACGGGTATTGCTGCAATCCAAGTGTCACCTGTCTCTTTATCGTCAGCGGGTGCCAGTACGCTGGTGGCCAAGACTACCGTTGGCACGACGTCATTGACAACTTCGTTTGACTTTCAATTGTCGGCTGCAAATCTGGGCCTTGGAACCCTGAACGTGGGGATCGGTACATTGGCGGCATACGGCAATCGTCCCGTTTCTGTCACTGCCACAGTCAACGGCACTGCAGCAACCAACACACCGGTTCAAGTGACCTTCAATGCAAGCTGCGGAACGGTCACGCCGTCCGTGGTTGTGACGGATGCCGCTGGCGCTGCCATCAGCACATATACCGCGAGTTTGCCAACCTGCTCCGGAACGAATGTCACTATTACGGCTTCGGCTGTGGGCGCAACGCCCGTGTCGGGCACGATAGGTGTGGACGGTTCCATTGCGACCAATGTTCAGTTTGTCAGCACCACACCCCAGTTAATCTATTTGGCCGACTCCGTGGGCACAACGCAGGCGCAAGTTGCTTTCAAAGTCGTCGATTCGAGCGGAAATCCACTGCAGAATAAAAAATTGCGCCTCAGCTTGAGCAACACTGCAACTGGTGTCAGCTTGAACACGGTGGGCAACACTGCGGCGGTAGACATGACCACCGACAGTTTGGGGCTGGTTTCGGCTGCGGTTTTTTCGGGCACAGTGCCGACCTCACTTAATCTGAAAGCGACATTGCTTGATGGCAATGGCGCGGTCACGAACGTCTTTTCCAATTCCAATTTGTTGACCGTCGCGTCAGGTCGACCGACGCAAAGCTCGTTGAGTTTGTCTCTAGAGAAATTCAGTATTGAAGCAGCCAATGTGGACGGTGAAACATCCAAAGTGACCTTGTCGATGGCTGACCGACAAGGCAACCCGGTGCCCCCGGGCACGCAGGTCAACTTTGTGACTGAAGCAGGGGTGATGTTGCCCGCGGTGTGTTTTGTGCCACCGGTTATCCCGGCAACAGCCTCATCACCGGCAATTCCAGTATCTTCCTGTTCAGTTACTTTGAAAGCCTCTGGCACCCGTACTAAAAATGGACGTGTGTCAATCCTGGCCTACGTCACAGGTGAGGAAGATTTTATTGATCTAAATGGGAACAATATCTTTGATGGTAACGATACGTTCACTGACTTAGGCCGGGCCTACCGTGACGATAACGGGCAGACGGCTGCGAATGGTTATTACAGTAACGGGGAGTTTCAGGTTCCGCGCGTCGGCGCCGCAGCCTGTACAGTGACAGGGAATTTGGTAACGGAATGCCCTGGCGATGGCGTTTGGGGTGCCGCAGATGTACGAAAGCAGACGATGGTGGTGTTTGCATCTGGTACAGCCAAGATTGTTGGCACGCTTGTGCCTCCATTGTTGACCGTTACGATTGGTGACTTGAATGACAATAGTGTTCCAACCGGAAGCACCATCACTGCGCGAACTTCTAGCGTGTCTTGTGGACTCAATGGAACAATTAGCACGATAACAAAAAACGTAGCGAATTCGATTGATCCAGTTACGATTAACTATGCGACATCTGTAGGTTGCGCGTCGGCTGATCAAATATTCATTGAAATTACTACTCCGCTTCCATCAGCTATCGTCACTACCAAAACATTTGTATTCCCGTAGTGTTCAACTAAGTTTTCTTTGTCGAGTTTATTGGTTAGTCTCATCGGCCTCCCCGGCTCAGGTAAATCCACCGTCGGGCGTCAACTGGCCCGGCGACTTCAGCTTCCTTTCTTTGACTCCGACCACGTCATAGAGCAGCAAATCGGCTGCTCTATCCGTGAGTATTTCGAGCGGGAAGGGGAAGACCGGTTTCGTGATCTTGAAGAGTCGGTCATCGACCAGCTCACCCAGAATCCGAAATGTATTTTGTCGACCGGTGGCGGTGTTGTCTTGCGACCCACAAATCGCAAGCACCTGCGCGAGCGGGGTCAGGTCATTTACCTGAATTCCTCGCCTGACGAACTCTTTCGACGCTTGCGTCACGATGTCAACCGGCCCTTGCTTCAAGTGGCCGACCCGCTGGGTCGCTTGCGTGACCTGCATGCTATTCGTGATCCTCTGTACCGCGAAACTGCTAATTTCGTGATTGAAACGGGGCGACCCTCGGTCTCCACGCTGGTGAATATGATCGCGATGCAGTTGGAATTGGCTGGCGTGGTTCAGAGCTCCTGAAATCAAGCTTGCGTTCGATTCGCCGTCGAGGTTGCAGAAATGGCCTCAGCAGCCCCTAAACTAAGGGGTATGAAAGCTCAAGATTCCCAATCAAATTCGCTCACATCGACCGTTTCCATCGACCTGCAAGATCGCAGTTACCCAATCTCCATTGGGGGCGCGCAATTCGACAAGGCAGTGACGTATGCAGCGCTGCCTGCCGCGAGCAGCGTGCTGATTGTGAGCAATACCACGGTGGCGCCCTTGTATGCTGAGCGACTTAAAGCCGCACTTCAAGGCAAATATGCCCAAATCCACACCGTGATCCTGCCGGATGGCGAGGTTTACAAAACCTGGCAAACCTTGAACCAGATTTTTGACGCTTTGCTGGCCAACGGTTGCGACCGCAAAACGATTTTGTTTGCACTGGGTGGGGGTGTCGTGGGTGACATGACCGGTTTTGCCGCCGCCAGTTACATGCGTGGCGTGCCTTTTGTGCAGGTGCCGACCACTTTGCTGGCGCAGGTTGACTCCAGTGTGGGCGGCAAAACCGGCATCAACCATCCGCTGGGCAAGAACATGATCGGTGCGTTTTACCAACCGCTCAAGGTCGTGTGTGATCTTGACACGCTCAACACTTTGCCTCAGCGTGAACTCAGTGCCGGTCTGGCGGAGATCATCAAGTACGGGCCTATTGCCGACCTGGATTTTCTGGCCTGGATTGAGGCCAACATCGATGCCTTGATGGCGCGCGACCCCGCTGCGTTGGCCCACGCCGTCAAGCGCAGCTGCGAAATCAAGGCTTGGGTGGTGGGGCAAGATGAGCGCGAAGCGGGCTTGCGGGCCATTCTTAATTTTGGCCACACCTTTGGCCATGCGATCGAGGCGGGTTTGGGGTACGGTGAGTGGTTGCATGGCGAGGCGGTGGGTTGCGGCATGGTGATGGCAGCCCATTTGTCGCATCGGCTTGGGCTCATTGATGTGGCCCTTGTTCAGCGCTTGACGACTTTGATTCAAAAAGCCGGTCTGCCTGTCAAGGGACCGCTGCTTTCGGACACAGACAACGCCGGGCGCTATCTTGAATTCATGCGCGTGGATAAAAAAGCAGAAGGCGGCGCCATCAAATTCGTGGTGATCGACGGCCCGGCCAGTGCGGCTGTGCGCAGCGCACCCGATGCCCTGGTTCGCGAAGTGATTGATTTGTGTTGCGCTTGAGTACTTTAAAATTAATAGCTACTCACGCAGGTAGTACGGGGGCTAGAGCCCTATTTGGCATAAATTTATGACGCTTGCACGCTTTGCCTGTGATCCGGCTGAGTCGCGGGGTCGGCGCTACCCGCAAGCCCCGGCGCCGACCCGAACCGAATACCAGCGCGACCGCGACCGCATTGTTCACAGTTCGGCGTTTCGTCGACTGGTTTACAAGACGCAGGTGTTTCTTAACCACGAAGGTGACCTGTTTCGCACGCGCCTGACGCATTCGCTGGAGGTGGCGCAGTTAGGCCGCTCCATCGCCCGCTCGCTGCACCTTAACGAAGACCTGGTCGAGGCTATCGCGCTGGCGCATGACTTGGGGCACACGCCGTTTGGCCATGCCGGACAAGACGCGCTGAATCACTGCATGGCCGCTTTTGGGGGCTTTGAGCACAACCTGCAAAGTTTGCGCGTGGTCGATCAACTGGAGGAGCGCTACCCCGAGTTTGACGGACTCAACCTCACGTTTGAAACTCGGGAGGGCATACTCAAACACTGCTCGCGCAGCAATGCCCTGGTGCTGGAAGCGCATGAACCCGGTGGCGTCGGGCAGCGGTTTTTGGAACGCACCCAGCCCAGTCTTGAAGCGCAACTGTGCAATCTGGCCGATGAAATTGCCTATAACGCGCATGACATCGACGATGGGGTGCGTTCTGGTTTGATCACGCTTGAGCAGTTGCAGGAGGTGGCGCTGTTTGATGATTTCAGACGCCAAACCCTGAATGAATTTCCTCATTTATCTGGTGAGGCGCAAGGTCGCCGTCTGCTGTACGAAGCCATTCGGCGCATGCTCAGTGCGCAGGTCTATGACGTGATTGCCGCCACCCAGCGCATGATTGATGCGCAAGCACCGCAGAGTGTCGAGGCGGTTCGCCATCTTGAACCGATGGTCCAGTTTGGCGAAGCCATGCGGGCCAAGTCCCAGGTGTTGAAGAAGTTTCTGTACCAAAAGCTGTACCGCCATCCGCAGGTGACGCATACCACCGGTCAAGCGGCGCGCGTGGTGAGTGAGCTTTTTGCGGTGTATCTGGCGCGGCCGCAGGAAATGCAGGCTGGTTTTCTGGCTCGTTCTGAAGCCGCACAGCACAGTGCGGACGCTGTAAATAATAGGGCCCGGGTGGTGGCCGATTACATCGCTGGCATGACAGATCGATTTGCGGGCCGTGAGCATGAGCGCCTGACGGGTATGAAGCTGCTGTAATAATTCATGACATTCATAAAAGCGCCAGGGAATCGTCGTGAGCTTTCTCAATCAACTTAAATCGCAAGCCAGTGCGCTGCAAACCCAACAAAGTGTCCAGCAAAGCCACAATGCCGAAAGCACCAGGCTGACGGAGGCGGCCGCCCAAACGGTTTGGCTGTACGTGTCGGAACTGGCCAAACAACTCAATGTGATTGGCCCCCAGGGACCCAAACTCAGCTTGAATGGGAAAACACCTTGGCCAGATATGAAGCTGGTTGAGTTTCGAGTTGATGCGCGAAAAAAGAAGCTGCGCGATCAGGAAGTGTTTGACTACATCGTCCTGGGCTGGCACCTTGTGCCTTGTGAGGGACCACCCATCAGTGGCAGTGTCAGCGCAAATTTTCCGCCCGATTTGAATCGGATCGAGAGTCGCGTGTCAGCGGGTTCTATCAAGCATGACCGCGTCAACGTGCGCCACCCCGAGAAAAACACCCTGCAGGCCATTCGGTTCGACTACCTGACCGAAGCGCGAGGCAGTGTCACCATCACGGCCGATCATGATGCGTGCAGCCTGGCTTTTCGCTTGGCAAACGTGCAAGGTTTCGAAGTGGTGAACGCCAGTTATTCAGCGCCACAAATTCAAAGCCAGGTGCTTGACGAGTTGGCCAAATTGATCGTTGGCCACCCCAGTAGTTTTGTTTAAACGAGAACGATAAATGCAAGTATCAACACAAACCGCCATTGACGACACACGTGGCTGGCTGGAGCGGGCGGTGATTGGCTTGAACTTGTGCCCGTTCGCCAAAAGCGTGCATGTCAAGGGGCAGGTCCACTATGTCGTGAGTCGGGCCCAGAATGCGCCAGAATTTCTGGTTGATCTGATTGACGAGCTAAAAGGGCTGATAGCCTCCGAACCGTCTGCACGGGATACGACGCTTTTAATAGCGCCAGACTGCCTGGCTGATTTTCTCGATTTCAATGATTTCCTGGCAGAGGCCGACCAAGCCTTGGTTGATCTGGAATTGGATGGCGTTCTGCAGATCGCCAATTTGCACCCAGACTACCAGTTTGCCGACACACGGGCGGATGACATCACCAACTTCACGAACCGCTCGCCGTACCCCACTTTGCACCTGCTGCGCGAGGACAGCATTGACCGGGCGGTGGACGCTTTTCCGGACGCCGAAAGCATTTTTGAGCGCAACATGGAAACCATGGAGCGCATTGGGGCGGCTGGTTGGGCCGCGCTCGGGGTCGGGCGCTCCCAAGGCTGCCCACACAATTCGCTGGCAGACACAACGCCTGGCGCTGATATTTCGGGCCACAAAGCAGAATGAAAACAAAAACATCAGATCGCAAGCCCCAGGACAAGTCGGCAGGCAAATCGCCAGCAACCGGGGTCATTGCCCCTGAAATCAGGCCGGGTCAGTCGATTGAGTTGCTGAAAGAGCTGCACATCCTGACCGTGGAGGGCAAGCTCAACCAGGACTCACGGCGCAAGCTCAAGCAGGTTTACCACCTGTTCCAGTTCATTGAAAAACTGCTGCTGGAGTTGCCGGCCAAAGCCACGGGTGCGACGCTGGCCGACCATGGCGCGGGCAAGTCGTACCTGGGTTTCATCATTTACGACTTGTTTTTCAAGGCCCTGAATACGGGTCATATCTATGGTGTGGAGACGCGCCCCGAGTTGGTGCAGAAGTCACGCGAGTTGGCAACAAAGCTGGGTTTTGAGCGCATGTCGTTTCTGAATTTGAGCGTGGCAGAGTCGGCCCAATCCGACGAGTTGCCTGCGCAGATTGACGTGGTCACCGCCTTGCATGCCTGCGATACCGCCACCGATGACGCGATTGCCTTTGGCCTGCAAAAGCACGCCAAATTCATGGTGCTGGTGCCTTGCTGCCAGGCGGAAGTGGCGCGGTGTTTGAGCCAACACAAAGCGCTGTCGCTGACGCGCACGCCGCTGGCTGAGTTGTGGCGCCACCCCCTGCACACCCGTGAAATGGGCAGTCAGATTACCAATGTGTTGCGCTGTTTGTATCTGGAAGCCTGGGGCTATCAGGTGACGGTCACCGAACTGGTCGGGTGGGAGCACAGCATGAAAAACGAGCTCATCATCGCGCGTTACACCGGGCAGAAGAAGCGGGCGGCTGCGCAGCGCTTGCGTGCTTTGCTGCAGGAATTCGGGCTAAGTGGTCTGCTTGAGACGCGGTTTACCTTACCTCAGGATAATGCGGTGGACAACGAAACCCTGGGCTGACGCGTTCAGGCCTGGTTTATTCACGTTTTTTTCCCGGCGCCCGACCGAGGCGCCGTTTACTTATTATTGTTGGAGTCATTGATGAAATCTGTTTTTAACTTGAGCCTTGCCTTGATCGTTGCCGCCACCTTGGGCGCCTGCGCCAGCAGCAGTCCTGATGTCATTCAGCGCGGCGATGCCCAGCGCATGTCGGTTGTGGAAGATGCGGTGGTGCTGAGTGTGCGCACGGTGACGGTGGACGGCAGCCAGTCCGGCATTGGCGCCACGGTGGGTGGCGTGGTGGGCGCCATTGGCGGCTATGGTGCCAGCGGCGTGCAGCGCGAAGGTCAGATTTTGGGCGTGCTGGCCGGGGTCGCCGGTGCGGCTGCAGGCAATGCGATCGAGCGATTTAGCACCCGTGAAGAAGCGGTAGAAATTTTGCTGCAACTCAAAGGCGGCGAGCGCCGTGCGATTGTGCAAGCCAAGGCCGCTGAAGTGCTGGTCCCTGGCGATGCCGTGATTCTGGTCACCAACGGCGGCAAGGTTCGCGTCACCAAAGCGCCCAAGTAGGCGCTTCTGACCTAGTGCGGCAAGACCGCCTAACCTTGTACAAACAAGGTTTGCAGCGGTTCTTGCCCCAGTTGGCGGCTCCAGTGACCATGCACCGCAGGGTCAAACGTGGCACCTTCTGGCAGCGTGTCGGCTGAATAAAAATGCTGGCCCGCGGTAAATACGCGCGAACTGCCGTCCTGCAGGCTGATTTCCATCTGCCCACCCAGAATAAAAACCCATTGCGGCTTGCCGGTGCAGTGAAAAGTGCTGCGAAACCCGACCGGACTTTCCCGTAACTGAAAGCCGCCTGAGGCCATCAATGGGGATAGTTGTGAACTCGGCGTGCCTTCGGTCAATGCCAAGGTTTCTTCTCGGAAGCGGGCGCGGCCATCGGTGTCAGTAAATAGCACTACTTTGGTGAATGAGGTCACAGGTTTCTCCGATTCAAATCTGGATGATCGCATGAAAATATTGTGAATAATCGGGGTCAGATTCCAATTAAATCCTATGGCCCGACTCCCCCGTTTCACATTGCCCGGTTATCCGCACCACGTCATCCAGCGTGGCAATAACCGGCAAGCCATTTTCAATTCGAAGGCAGACTATCAAACCCTGCTGGATCTGTTGGTTGAAAACGCCAAAAAGTTCGATGTGGCGATTCATGCCTACGTGCTGATGAGCAACCACTTTCACCTGTTGGCCACACCGCAGACGGCGGAGGGTTTGCCGCAGATGATGCAGGCGGTGGGGCGGCGTTATGTGCGCTACTTCAATGATTCCCAAAGGCGCAGCGGGACCTTGTGGGAGGGACGTTACAAGTCGACCGTGATCCAGACCGAGCGTTATTTGCTCGCCTGCATGGCCTACATCGACCTGAATCCGGTGCGCGCTGGCATGGTGACGTCGGCTCGAGACTATCCGTGGTCCAGCCACGGGCATTACACCGGGCAGCGCATCGACCCGCTCATCACCCCGCACGCCCTGTTTTGGGAACTGGGTAACACGCCGTTTGCCCGCGAAGCGGCATACGCCCAATTGGTGCAAAGTGGCATCAGCCCGGTGCAGCAAGCGGCCTTGACCGACTCTGCCATGAGCGGTTGGGCGCTGGGTGAACCAGATTTTGTGGCAGATTTACAAAAAAGAACCGGGCGCCGCGTGGCCAAAGGGCTCGCCGGGCGGCCGGTTTCAGTCGGAAAAAAAGAGTCAAATAAGACTGTAGCCCCCGTTCTTATTGCGTGAGTAGCTATAATTTTTGATATGTCCCCAATTATTTCAAGAACAAGAAATTAGAAAATTAATTGGAATCTGACCCCCATTATTCTGCTTGGCACTTTTGTTGCATTGCAGTATTCTCCAACCCTCTGATTATTTTTAGGAGTGCGCCATGACGACGGCTGCCGAGATCAAACATCTCAACGAACACGGTTTATATTCTTCCGACCAAGAGCATGACGCTTGCGGTGTCGGTTTTGTGGCGCACATCAAGGGCACCAAGTCGCACGACATCGTCAAGAACGCGCTCAAGATTCTTGAAAACCTGGACCATCGGGGCGCTGTGGGTGCCGACAAGCTGATGGGCGATGGCGCCGGTATTCTGATTCAGTTGCCCGACGCGCTTTACCGCGAAGAAATGGCGGCCCAGGGGGTGACCCTGCCACCGCCCGGCGAATACGGTGTCGGCATGGTGTTTTTGCCCAAAGAGCACGCATCGCGTCTCGCTTGCGAGCAGGAGATGGAGCGCGCCATCAAGGCCGAAGGTCAGGTGTTGCTGGGCTGGCGCGATGTGCCGGTGAACCGCGAGATGCCGATGTCGCCCAATGTGCGCAAAAAAGAACCGGTGTTGAAGCAGATTTTTATTGGTCGTGGCAGCGATGTGATCGTGCAGGACGCGCTGGAGCGCAAGCTATACGTCATCCGCAAGACCGCCAGCGCACACATCCAGGCGCTCAAGCTCAAGCACAGCAAAGAGTATTACGTGCCCAGCATGTCGAGCCGCACGGTGGTTTACAAAGGTTTGCTGCTGGCCGATCAGGTCGGCACTTACTTTTTTGACCTGCAGGACGTGCGTTGCGTCTCGGCGCTGGGCCTGGTGCACCAGCGTTTCTCGACCAACACCTTCCCCGAGTGGCCGCTGGCGCACCCGTACCGCTATGTGGCGCACAACGGCGAGATCAACACCGTCAAGGGCAACTACAACTGGATGAAGGCGCGTGAGGGCGTGATGTCTTCCCCGGTGCTGGGGGCAGACTTGCAAAAGTTGTATCCCATCAGCTTTGCCGGCCAGTCCGACACCGCCACCTTTGACAACTGCCTTGAACTGCTGACGATGGCGGGTTACCCCATCAGTCAGGCAGTGATGATGATGATTCCCGAGCCTTGGGAACAGCACGCCAATATGGACCAGCGCCGCAAGGCCTTCTACGAATACCACGCCGCCATGATGGAGCCATGGGACGGCCCGGCCAGCATCGTGTTCACTGATGGCCGCCAGATTGGCGCCACGCTGGACCGTAATGGCCTGCGTCCTTCGCGCTACTGCATCACCGACGACGATCTGGTGGTCATGGCCTCGGAGTCGGGCGTGTTGCCCTTCCCAGAAAATAAAATTGTGCGCAAATGGCGCCTGCAGCCCGGCAAGATGTTCCTGATCGACCTGGAACAGGGCCGCATGATCGACGACGAGGAGATCAAAGCCACGCTGGCCAACAGCAAGCCTTACAAGCAGTGGATTGAGAATCTGCGCATCAAGCTCGACAGCGTCACCGGCGATACCGCCTTGGCACCTGCCTCTGACATTGCTTTGCTGGACCGTCAGCAAGCTTTTGGTTTTACACAAGAAGACCTGAAATTCCTGATCACGCCGATGGCCGTGGGCGGCGAAGAAGCGCTGGGCTCCATGGGCAACGACAGCCCGCTGGCGGTGTTAAGCGACAAGAACAAGCCGCTGTACAACTACTTCAAGCAGTTGTTCGCGCAAGTGACCAACCCGCCCATCGACCCGATTCGTGAAGCGATTGTGATGAGTCTGGTGTCCTTTATTGGCCCTAAACCCAATCTGCTTGACATCAACCAGGTCAACCCGCCGATGCGCCTGGAGGTGAGCCAGCCGGTGCTGGACTTTGCCGACATGGCCAAATTGCGCGATATTGAAAAGCACACGCAAGGCAAGTTCCGCAGTTACACGCTGGACATCACCTACCCGCTGGCGTGGGGCCGCGAAGGTGTTGAAGCCAAGCTGGCCTCCTTGTGCGCCGAAGCCGTGGACGCGATCAAGGGCGGTAAAAACATTCTCATCATCAGCGACCGTGCGGTTACCGCGACGCAAGTGGCGATTCCGGCGCTGCTGGCGCTCTCGGCCATTCACCAGCATTTGGTGCTGGAAGGCTTGCGCACTACAGCAGGCTTGGTGGTTGAGACCGGTACCGCGCGCGAAGTGCACCACTTTGCCGTGCTGGCCGGTTACGGCGCAGAAGCCGTTCACCCCTACCTCGCCATGGAAACGCTGGCGGCGATCAGCCATGATTTGCCGGGCGACCTGAGCGCTGACAAAGCCATTTACAACTACGTCAAGGCGGTGGGCAAGGGCTTGTCCAAGATCATGTCCAAGATGGGCGTGTCCACCTACATGAGCTACTGCGGCGCGCAGTTGTTCGAGGCCATTGGCCTCTCCACCGAGACCGTGGCCAAGTATTTCACCGGTACCCCGACCCGGGTCGAAGGCATCGGCGTGTTCGAGATTGCCGAAGAAGCCATTCGCATGCACAAGGCGGCCTTCGGTGACGACCCGGTGCTGGCCAATCGGCTTGATGCCGGTGGCGAATACGCCTGGCGCGCCCGTGGCGAAGAGCACATGTGGACGCCCGACGCGATTGCCAAGTTGCAACACAGCACACGCTCCAACAACTGGAATACCTACAAAGAGTACGCCCAACTCATCAACGACCAGAGCAAGCGCCACTTGACGCTGCGCGGTTTGTTCGAGTTCAAGTTTGACCCGACCAAAGCCATTCCGCTGGAACAGGTCGAGTCGGCCAAAGAGATCGTCAAGCGTTTTGCCACCGGCGCGATGTCGCTGGGTTCGATCTCTACCGAAGCCCACGCCACGCTGGCCATTGCCATGAACCGCATCGGCGGCAAGAGCAACACAGGCGAGGGCGGCGAAGACCCGGCGCGTTACCGCAACGAGCTCAAAGGCATCCCGATCAAGCAAGGCCAGACCATGGCCGACATCATCGGCAAAGACGTGGTCGAAGTGGATATTCCGCTGCTGCCGACCGACTCGCTGCGTTCGCGCATCAAGCAAGTCGCCTCGGGCCGTTTTGGCGTTACCGCCGAATACCTGAGCAGCTCCGACCAGATCCAGATCAAGATGGCGCAGGGCGCCAAGCCGGGTGAGGGCGGTCAACTGCCCGGCACCAAGGTGTCTGAATACATCGGTCGTCTGCGCCACTCGGTGCCGGGCGTCGGTTTGATTTCGCCACCACCGCACCACGATATTTACTCCATCGAAGACTTGGCCCAGCTGATTCACGATCTGAAAAACGTCGCACCGCATGCCGGTATCAGCGTCAAGCTGGTGGCTGAAATCGGGGTCGGCACCATCGCTGCCGGCGTTGCCAAGTGCAAGGCCGACCATGTGGTGATTGCCGGACACGACGGCGGCACGGGCGCTTCGCCCTGGTCGTCCATCAAGCATTGCGGCAGCCCGTGGGAAATCGGTCTGGCAGAAACCCAGCAAACGCTGGTGCTCAACCGCTTGCGCAGCCGCATCCGCGTGCAGGCCGATGGCCAGATGAAAACTGGTCGCGACGTCGCCATTGGCGCGCTCTTGGGCGCTGATGAGTTTGGCTTTGCAACCGCCCCGCTGGTGGTGGAAGGCTGCATCATGATGCGCAAATGCCACCTCAACACCTGCCCGGTGGGCGTGGCCACGCAAGACCCGGCGCTGCGCCGCAAGTTCTCCGGCAAGCCTGAGCATGTGGTGAACTACTTCTTCTTTATTGCCGAAGAAGTGCGTCAGATCATGGCCCAGCTCGGCATCGCCAAGTTTGATGACCTGATTGGCCGTGCCGATTTGCTCGACATGCGCCAAGGTATTGAGCATTGGAAAGCCAGCGGCCTGGACTTCAGCCGCCTGTTTGCCATGCCCAATGTGCCGGCCGATGTGCCTCGTTTCCAGACATTGGAGCAAGAACACGGCCTGGAGAAATCGCTCGACAACGTGCTGATTGCCAAGAGCCGTGCGGCCATCGACAAGGGTGAGCGTGTGCAGTTCATGGAGATGGCCCGCAATGTGAACCGTTCGGTCGGTGCCATGCTATCTGGCGCTGTCACCAAGGTGCATCCACAAGGCTTGCCGGATGACACCATCCGCATCCAGCTCGAAGGCACGGGCGGCCAGTCGTTTGGCGCGTTCCTGACCAACGGCATCACGCTGTACCTGATTGGCGATGCCAACGACTACACCGGCAAGGGCCTCTCGGGCGGTCGTATCGTGGTGCGACCCAGCATCGACTTCCGGGGTGAGGCGATTCGCAACACCATCGTCGGTAACACGGTGATGTACGGCGCCACCAGCGGTGAAGCGTTCTTCAGCGGCGTCGGCGGCGAGCGCTTTGCGGTGCGTCTGTCGGGCGCTACGGCGGTCGTCGAAGGCACTGGCGACCACGGTTGCGAGTACATGACCGGCGGCACGGTGGCCGTGTTGGGCAAAACCGGACGCAACTTTGCTGCCGGCATGAGCGGTGGCCTGGCGTACGTGTATGACGAAGACGGCCAGTTTGCCCAGCGTTGCAACACCGCCATGGTCTCCATGGAAAAAGTGTTGACGGTGGCTGAGCAAGAGGCCGCCATCGACGTGGCCTTGTGGCATCGCGGTCAAAGCGACGAAGCGCAGTTGAAGAAATTACTGGAAGAACACAACCGCTGGACCGGCAGCAAGCGCGCGCGCGAGTTGCTCGATACCTGGGATGTGTCGCGTCTGAAATTTGTCAAGGTGTTCCCGCTCGAGTACAAACGTGCTCTGGGTGAGATTCATGCACGTAAAGAGGCTCTAGCCCTTACCAGCCGTGCGCAAGCAGCTATTAAAACTGAAGCAGTTCCTGCTAAATAATGTGTTGGGGACAGTGCGCGTAGCCTGTCCCACCAAGGAGTTCATATGGGAAAAGTCACTGGTTTCATGGAATTTGAGCGTCTTGAAGAAGGCTACAAGCCGGCTCCCGAGCGTTTGAAAAATTACAAAGAGTTTGTCATTGGCCTGGACGACGCACAGGCCAAAGTGCAGGCAGCACGCTGCATGGACTGCGGCACGCCGTTTTGCAACAACGGCTGCCCGGTCAACAACATCATTCCGGATTTCAACGACTTGGTGTACCAGGGCGACTGGAAAAATGCGATTGATGTGCTGCACAGCACCAACAACTTCCCCGAGTTCACCGGTCGCATCTGCCCGGCACCGTGTGAAGCAGCTTGTGTGTTGAATGTGAATGACGACGCTGTGGGCATCAAGTCCATCGAGCACGCCATCATTGACCGCGCCTGGGCTGAAGGCTGGGTGCTTGCCCAACCGGCCAAGCACAAGACCGGTAAAAAAGTCGCTGTGGTGGGCTCCGGTCCAGCCGGTATGGCTGCGGCGCAACAGTTGGCGCGGGTCGGTCACGATGTCACCTTGTTCGAGAAAAATGACCGCGTTGGCGGATTGCTGCGCTACGGCATTCCTGATTTCAAGATGGAAAAAGTGCACATCGACCGTCGCGTCGAACAGTTGCAAAAAGAAGGTGTGACGATTCGCACTGGCGTGCTGATTGGCGAGATGCCCAAAGGCTCCAAGGTCACGAACTGGGCCAAAGAAACGATTTCTGCCGCCCAGCTGCAAAAAGACTTTGACGCGGTGTTGCTCACCGGCGGCTCCGAGCAATCGCGTGATTTGGCAGTGCCCGGTCGCGATCTGGATGGCGTCCACTTTGCGATGGAGTTTTTGCCCCAGCAAAACAAGGTCAACGCGGGCGATAAGCTCAAGGGCCAGTTGCGCGCGGAAGGCAAGCACGTCATCGTTATCGGTGGTGGCGACACCGGCTCCGATTGCGTGGGCACCAGCAACCGCCACGGCGCCGCCAGCGTCACCCAGTTTGAGGTGATGCCGCAGCCCCCGGTGGAAGAAAACCGCCCCATGACCTGGCCTTACTGGCCGCTCAAACTGCGCACCAGCTCCAGCCATGACGAAGGTTGCACGCGCGAGTTCGCCATTTCCACCCAAGAATTCATCGGTGAAAAAGGCAAAGTGACCGGTCTCAAGACCGTTCACATCGAGTTCAAAGACGGCAAGATGGTTGAAATTGCAGGCACCGAAAAAACCTACCCTGCCGATCTGGTCTTGCTGGCCATGGGCTTTGTGAATCCGGTGGCCACTGTGCTGGAGTCCTTCGGGATCGACAAGGACGCTCGCGGCAACGCCAAGGCCAGCACCGAATTTGCCGGGGGCTATGTCACCAACGTGCCCAAGGTTTTTGCGGCCGGTGACATTCGCCGCGGTCAAAGCCTGGTGGTGTGGGCCATTCGCGAAGGCCGTCAGGCCGCGCGTTCGGTGGATGAATTCCTGATGGGATTCAGCGATCTGCCAAGGTGAAATCCGGGAGGCGCCTACTCTCTAGGTGTAATCCCGTATGATCGAAGGGCCGGGCATTCCCCGGCCTTTGTTATTTTGAAACTTTGCGGGGCAGACCGCAGCGCAGCACAAGCTGGGCCCATTCTGTCCTCAACCCTCAATGTCCGTCCCTATTTCTGAATCTCTCGTTGAACTGCGTCATCTCACCTTTGGTTATGGTGAGCGGGTCATTCTGGACGACATCTCCTTGTCTGTGCCTCGTGGCAAAGTGACTGCGCTCATGGGCGCTTCAGGCGGTGGAAAGACCACCATCCTGCGTCTGATTGGCGGACAAAGCCGTGCGCAGCAGGGCGAAATGCTGTTTGATGGGCAAGACGTCACACCCATGAACCAAAAGCAGCTCTACGCCGCGCGTCGCCGCATGGGTATGTTGTTTCAGTTTGGCGCTCTATTTGCCGACTTGTCGGTGTTTGACAACGTGGCGTTTCCGCTGCGCGAGCACACCGACTTGTCCGAGAGCTTGATCCGTGACATTGTCCTGATGAAGCTCAATGCGGTCGGTTTGCGCGGTGCCCGCGACTTGATGCCCAGCGATCTGTCAGGCGGCATGGCGCGGCGCATTGCGCTGGCGCGTGCCATCGCCCTCGACCCTGAACTTGTGATGTACGACGAACCATTTTCCGGACTCGACCCGATTTCCTTGGCGATATCGGCACGCCTGATTCGCGAGTTGAACGATTCCATGGGGCTGACCAGCATTTTTGTCTCGCATGAGTTGGAGCAAACCTTTGCCATTGCCGACCATGTGATTATTCTGGCCAACGGCAAAATTGCCACCCAAGGCACACCCGACGAGGTCCGCCAAAGCACCGACCCGCTGGTGTATCAGTACGTGAATGCCTTGCCAGACGGTCCGGTTCGTTTTCATTACCCCGGCCCGACGGTTGATCAGGATTTTGGATTGGAAGCTGCGCCATGAGTTGGTTGAACCCTCGCGACATCGGATTTTCCGTGCGCAGTCAATTGGCTGACATGGGGCTCGGTGCCCGTCTTTTTGTACGATTGCTGACGACCTTTGGCAGCAGCTTCAAGCGTTTTGGGCTGATCCGCGACCAAATCCATTTTCTGGGTAATTATTCGCTGGCCATCATTGCAGTGTCCGGCTTGTTTGTTGGTTTTGTGTTTGGCTTGCAGGGTTACTACACTTTGCAGCGTTATGGCTCGTCTTCAGCACTCGGTCTGTTGGTTACGCTCACGTTGGTGCGGGAGTTGGGACCGGTCGTGACCGCCTTGTTGTTTGCCGGTCGCGCTGGCACCTCGCTCACCGCCGAAATCGGCTTGATGAAGGCGGGCGAGCAAATCAGCGTGATGGAAATGATGGCGGTGGACCCGGTTCTGCGTATTTTGGCGCCCCGTTTTTGGGCCGGTGTGATCACCATGCCGCTGCTGGCGGCAGTTTTCAGCGCGATGGGCATCATCGGCGGCTGGGCCGTGGGCGTACTCATGATTGGGGTGGATGGCGGTTCGTTCTGGAGTCAGATTCAGGGCGGCGTGGATGTTTGGCAAGACGTGGGCAACGGCGTTATTAAGAGCATGGTGTTTGGTTTTGCGGTCACTTTCATCGCTTTGTTCCAGGGCTTTGAAGCACAGCCGACGCCTGAAGGTGTGGCCAGTGCCACTACCCGAACCGTGGTGGTGGCTTCCCTGACAGTTTTGGGTCTGGATTTCATCCTGACCGCCATGATGTTTACTATTTAAAGAAATTTTATGCAGCGTTCTAAAAATGATTTGTGGGTCGGCATTTTTGTGCTGATAGGGGCTGTCGCCATTCTTTTCCTGGCATTACAAGCAGCCAATTTGTTGACTTTGAGTTTTCAGAAAAACTACATGGTCAGCGCCAAGTTTGACAATGTCGGTGGCCTCAAGCCCAAAGCGGCGGTGCGCAGTGCCGGTGTGGTGGTGGGGCGTGTTGAGAGTATTGTTTTCGATGACAAGTCGTTTCAGGCGCGCGTTAACCTGGCCATCGAAAGCCGTTATGCCTTCCCTAAAGACAGTTCCTTAAAAATTCTGACCAGCGGCTTGTTGGGTGAGCAATTTTTGGGTCTGGAGCCTGGTGCCGAAGACAAGATGCTGGTAGCGGGCGACACCATTTCCAGCACACAATCTGCGATGGTGCTGGAGAGTCTCATCAGCCAGTTTTTGTACAGCAAGGCGGCTGAAGGTAATAACGCTGACGTGGGCAAAGGCAAGAAATGAAATTGTTGCTGCCCATTTTGATGCTGACACTGACCCTCTTTGGTTGTGCCAGCGGACCCGGCGCTAATCCGCGTGATCCTCTGGAACCCTTTAATCGTGGGGTTTACAAGTTCAACGATGGGGTCGACCGGGCCGTGCTAAAACCCGTGGCCACCGCGTACCACGATGTCGTGCCCACGATGGTGCGAACCGGGGTCACCAATTTCTTTGGCAATCTGGAAGATGCCTGGTCGTTTGTCAATAACACCCTGCAACTCAAGGGTCAGGCGGCAGGCGATAGTTTTTTCCGTTTCGGAGTTAATACTTTCCTGGGCTTGGGGGGTGTTCTGGATGTGGCGAGCGAGATGAGAATCGAAAAGCACACCAAAGATTTCGGCCACACCCTGGGTTATTGGGGCGTCAAGCCGGGACCTTACCTGATGTTGCCTTTGCTGGGGCCTTCCACTGTGCGCGATGCCTTGGGTCGAACAATTGATGCACAGGGCGACATGGTGTCAGGCGTCTCGGACATTCCTACCCGAAACAGCCTGACGGTCGTGCGGGCCGTTGACACCCGGTCCGAATTGCTTCCCGCCACAGCCATGCTGGATGAAGTCGCGCTGGATAAATATTCGTTCACCCGCGATGCCTATTTGCAACGCCGACGCAGTGCCATTTTTGATGGCAATCCACCCGACGAAGAGGCGATGGAATCGGTTTTTGAACCGGTCCCTGTAGCCCAAGTGCCGGCTGAAACGTTAAATACTGCCGGGATCCCCGGAGATGAGAAAGTTAAACCATGAACCGTCGTTCAATAAGCCGCCTGTTGGCCTTAATGCTGGTCAGTGCGTCAACCCTGGTGGTGTTGCCAGTTCGTGCCGCTGATGAAGCCCCCGACGCCTTGATCAAACGCCTCTCGACCGAAGTGCTGGACAACATTCGGTCAGACAAAGCCATCCAGTCCGGCGATGTGTCGCGCATCATCACGCTGGTGGACGGCAAGATCATGCCAAACGTTAATTTCCAGCGCATGACCGCCTCGGCCGTCGGCCCCGCCTGGCGTCAGGCCACGCCCGAGCAGCAAAAGCGCTTGCAGGAAGAATTCAAGATTTTGCTGGTGCGTACCTATGCTGGCGCCTTGACGCAGGTCAGTGACCAGACCATCGCCCTCAAACCCCTGCGTGCGGCGCCTGAGGACAAAGAGGTGGTGGTGCGCACCGAAGTCAAAGGCCGTGGCGACCCGATTCAACTCGACTACAAACTTGAAAAAACACCGGGCGAGGGCGCAGGCTGGAAGATATTCAACCTGAACGTGCTGGGTGTCTGGTTGGTGGAAACTTATCGCAGCCAGTTTGCGCAGGAAATCAGTGCCAAAGGCATCCCCGGTTTGATTGCGACCCTGACTGACCGTAACAAAGCCAACGCCAAAAAGGGGTAATTGTGCTGGTACTTCCCCAAGAATTGATGCAATCCCAAGCCACTGCGTGCTTGCGGATGCTGGTACAAGGCTTGCGTTCACAGACCGGTTCTGACGCGGTAGTCGATGCCAGCGGCTTGAGCCGCTTTGATTCCTCCGCGTTGGCCGTGTTGCTCGAGTTTCGGCGTGAGGCGTTGGCCATGGGCAAGAAGTTTTCAATTCGGAGTTTGCCCTCTCGCCTGGCTGATCTGGCCAAGCTTTACGGGATTGATGAGCTGTTGTCATCAGCAGCGCCCACACTCGTAAAATAGCGGACCCCCATGTCCGCTATATCTTTTCAATCCGTTTCCAAGTCGTATTCTTCCCCTCGTGGGCCCAAGGGCAGTACTTTCCTGGCCCTTGATTCCGTCAGTCTGGCAATTGAAGAAGGTGAATTCTTTGGATTGCTAGGCCCCAACGGCGCGGGCAAGACCACCATGATCAGCATCTTGGCCGGCCTTTCTCGTGCCACCGGCGGTCAGGTTTCTGTGCTGGGGCATAACGTGCAGACCGATTACGCACAAGCGCGTCGTGCCTTGGGCGTGGTGCCTCAAGAGTTGGTGTTCGACCCGTTTTTCAACGTGCGTGAAGCTTTGCGCTTTCAGTCGGGTTACTTCGGCATCAAAAACAACGATGCCTGGATTGATGAGTTGCTCGACAGTCTGGGCTTGACCGACAAGGCTGAAGCCAACATGCGCCAGCTCTCGGGCGGCATGAAACGGCGCGTGCTGGTCGCGCAAGCGCTGGTGCACAAACCGCCCGTCATCGTGCTGGACGAACCCACGGCCGGGGTTGATGTGGAACTGCGCCAGACCTTGTGGCAATTCATTGCCAAGCTCAACAAACAGGGCAGTACCGTTTTGCTGACCACCCATTATCTGGAAGAGGCTGAAGCCCTCTGCGGCCGAATTGCCATGCTCAAGTCTGGGCGCATTGTGGCGCTCGACCACACCAGCGAGTTGCTCAAGGCCGCCTCCGGTAATGTGCTTCGCTTTAAAGTTGACAGCGAGTTGCCCCTGGAACTTGCGACCAAGGCCCGCATTACCGGGCGCATCGTCCAGTTCCCGGCGCATGACGCGCTGGAGATCGAACGGTACCTGGCGGCGGTGCGTGAGGCGGGTCTGGTGGCGCAGGATGTTGAAATTCGCAAAGCCGATCTGGAAGACGTTTTTCTGGCCGTGATGAACAAAAGTCATACGCCTTCTCAGGAGCATTCGGCATGAGGGGTTGGCAAGCCTTGTTGTACAAGGAAGTCTTGCGCTTTTGGCGCGTGGCGTTTCAAACCGTGGCCGGCCCGGTGCTGACCGCCATGCTGTACCTGCTGATCTTCGGGCATGCGCTGGAATCGCATGTCAAGGTCTACGACGCCATCAGTTACACCGCCTTTCTGGTGCCGGGTCTGGCCATGATGAGCCTGTTGCAAAACGCATTTGCCAACAGTTCCTCGTCATTGATCATGAGCAAGGTGATGGGCAATCTGGTGTTTTTGATGCTCACGCCGCTGTCGTACATGAATTGGTTCGTGGCCTATGTGGGTGCCGCCGTGATTCGCGGCCTGGTGGTGGGTCTGGGTGTGTTTGCCGTCTCTGCAATCTTTACTGATCTCAGTTTTGCCGCACCACTCTGGATATTGACCTTTGCGGTGATGGGCGCCGCCCTGATGGGCTCGTTGGGGCTGATCGCCGGCTTGTGGGCTGAGAAATTCGACCAACTGGCGGCCTTCCAGAACTTTGTGGTCATGCCCATGACGTTTTTGAGTGGGGTTTTTTACTCCATTCACTCGCTGCCACCGTTCTGGCAAACCGTGAGTCACCTGAACCCATTTTTCTACATGATTGATGGCTTTCGCTATGGTTTTTTTGGCCAAAGCGATGTGTCGCCCTGGCTTAGCTTGAGTGTGGTGGGTTCTGCCCTGGCAGTGGTGAGTGCGGTGGCGGTTTATCTGCTTCGCAGTGGCTACAAAATTCGGGGCTAATTGTTTTCTTTCAACCGTTGAGGTCAGCGCACAAGTCTGGCCTCACAAACCTGTAAATTTTGATATGAACGCAGACCAGATCAAAGACCTGATCGCCGCCAACCTGGTGTGCGAGTACATCACACTCGATGGCGATGGCCGCCACTGGAACGCCGTCATCGTGTCGCCCGAATTTGAGGGCAAGCGTGCCATCCAGCGCCACCAGCGCGTGTACGCCACCTTGGGCAATAAAATGAAAACCGACGAGATTCACGCCCTGTCGATGCAAACCCTGACGCCTGCCGAGTGGGCGGTTCAGCAGGCTTGACCGCATGCGCAGCCTGGATGGTCACGCTGCGCTCGCCATGACGAAATTAAAACGGACTTATGGATAAATTATTGATTCGCGGTGGTCAACCACTGCACGGAGAAGTCTTCATCTCCGGCGCCAAAAACGCGGCCTTGCCCGAGTTGTGCGCCTGCCTGCTGACCGCCGACGCCGTCACGTTGACCAATGTTCCGCGTTTGCAAGATGTGAACACCATGCTCAAACTGATTCGCAACATGGGCGTGCGTGCAGAGTTGGGTGAAAACGGTTTGGTGGTGGACGCCGGGTCGCTCACCAACCCCGAGGCACCTTACGAACTGGTGAAAACCATGCGCGCTTCGGTGCTGGCGCTCGGCCCGTTGCTGGCGCGTTTTGGCCACGCCAAGGTGTCCTTGCCGGGTGGTTGCGCCATTGGCTCGCGTCCGGTGGACCAGCACATCAAGGGACTGACCGCGATGGGTGCCGAAATTGTGGTCGAGCACGGCTACATGATCGCCAAGCTGCCCGAAGGCCGCACACGCCTCAAAGGGGCCCGTATTGCGACCGACATGGTGACCGTGACCGGCACTGAAAACTTTTTGATGGCCGCCTGCCTGGCCGAAGGCGAAACCATTCTTGAAAACGCCGCACAAGAGCCCGAGATTCCTGATCTGGCCGAAATGCTGATTAAGATGGGGGCCAAAATTGAAGGCCACGGCACCAGCCGCATCCGCATTCAAGGGGTTGAAAAGCTCCATGGCTGTGAACACCAGGTGGTGGCGGATCGGATTGAAACGGGCACCTTTCTCTGTGCTGTTGCCGCCACTGGGGGTGATGTGGTGCTCAAGCATGGCCGGGCTGAACACCTGGAAGCCGTGATTGAAAAACTGCGCGATGCTGGCGTCACTATCACGGAGGTGGACGGCGGCATCCACGTTCAATCGCAAGGGCGGCTTAAAAGCCAGAGTTTTCGCACCACCGAGTACCCCGGTTTTCCGACCGACATGCAGGCGCAGTTTATGGCGCTCAACTGCATCTCGCACGGCACCGCCAAGGTCACCGAGACGATTTTTGAGAACCGTTTCATGCACGTCAACGAGATGGTGCGCCTCGGCGCGCACATCCAGATAGACGGCAAGGTGTCGGTGGTGGAGGGCGTTGAAAAGCTCTCCGGTGCGACCGTGATGGCCACTGATTTGCGGGCATCTGCCAGCCTGGTGATCGCCGGATTGGTGGCGGAGGGTGAAACCTTGGTTGAGCGTATTTACCACCTGGACCGGGGCTACGACCAAATGGAAGCCAAACTGCGCGCCTTGGGTGCCGACATTGAAAGAATCAAATGATCACGATCGCGTTGTCCAAAGGCCGCATTTTTGAAGAAACCCTGCCGCTGTTGCGCGCTGCCGGCATTGAGGTACTGGAAGACCCCGAAAAATCTCGCAAGTTGATCCTCACCACCAACCAGCCCGATGTTCGGGTGCTGGTGGTGCGTGCCACCGATGTGCCGACTTATGTGCAGTACGGCGGTGCCGACCTCGGTATCACCGGCAAAGACACCTTGCTTGAGCATGGCAGCGACGGCCTCTACCAGCCCTTGGATCTGCAAATTGCCAAATGCCGTATCAGCGTGGCAGTGCGGGCTGATTTTGACTACGCCTCGGCGGTCAAACAAGGCTCGCGCCTGAAGGTGGCCACCAAATACGTGGCGATTGCGCGTGAATTTTTCGCCACCAAAGGCGTTCACGTGGACTTGATCAAGCTCTACGGCAGCATGGAACTGGCCCCTTTGGTTGGCTTGGCTGATGCGATTGTGGATCTGGTGTCTACCGGCAACACGCTCAAGGCGAATCATCTGGTGGAGGTTGAGCACATCATGGATATCAGCTCCCGCCTGGTCGTCAACCAAGCGGCGCTGAAGCTGAAACAAGTGCCCATTCGCAAGATCATTGATGCCTTTGCTTCGGCTATTGCCAAATAACCAATTTTAAAATCGCTATGAAATTTGTAGCTACACCCGCCCGTTTATCCTCTGCTAGCAGTGCTTTTGAAGCTGAATTCAAGGCGCGTCTGCATTGGTCCGCTGAAGCGGATGCGGCGATCGAGACCCGGGTGGCCGAGATTCTGCTGGATGTCCAGCAGCGCGGCGATGCGGCGGTGCTGGAATACACCGCACGGTTTGATGGCCTGGACGCCACAACGATGGGCGCCTTGGAGCTCACGCAAGAAGAACTCAAAACGGCCTTTGAGACCATTCCGACTGCCCAGCGCGAAGCTTTACAAGCGGCAGCCCAACGGGTGCGCAGTTACCACGAAGCGCAAAAGAAGGCCAGCGGCGAAAGTTGGAGTTATCGCGACGCTGACGGCACGTTGTTGGGGCAAAAGGTCACGCCGCTGGACCGTGTGGGCATTTATGTGCCCGGCGGCAAAGCAGCTTATCCGTCCTCGGTGTTGATGAACGCTATTCCCGCGCACGTGGCCGGTGTCGCTGAAATCATCATGGTGGTGCCGACGCCCAAGGGCGAAAAAAATGCGCTGGTACTGGCGGCTGCTTATGTGGCGGGCGTCACCCGTGCCTTTACGGTGGGCGGTGCGCAGGCGGTGGCGGCGTTGGCTTATGGCACGCAGACGATACCTAAAGTGGACAAAATCACCGGCCCCGGCAACGCCTATGTGGCGGCAGCCAAGCGCCGCGTGTTTGGCACGGTCGGTATCGACATGATTGCCGGCCCGAGCGAGATTCTGGTGTTAGCCGATGGCAGCACCCCGCCGGACTGGGTGGCGATGGATTTGTTCAGTCAGGCCGAACACGACGAGTTGGCGCAGAGTATTTTGCTGTGTCCCGACTTGGCCTACATCGAGCTAGTGCAGCAAAGCATCAACCGCCTGTTGAACGAGATGCCGCGCGCCGAGATCATTGCCAAGTCGCTCAATGGCCGGGGTGCGCTGATTCACACGCGCAGCATGGAAGAAGCTTGCGCAATCAGCAACCGCATTGCGCCCGAGCATTTAGAGGTGAGCAGCCGCGAGGCGCAGCGCTGGGAGCCGCTGCTGAAACACGCGGGTGCCATTTTTCTGGGCGCCTACACCAGCGAGTCGCTGGGCGACTACTGCGCTGGCCCCAACCATGTACTGCCGACCAGTGGCACGGCGCGTTTCAGTTCGCCCTTGGGTGTGTACGATTTCCAGAAGCGCTCCAGCCTGATAGAAGTGAGCGAAGCCGGAGCCCAGTCGCTCGGTCTGATCGCCGCAGAACTGGCCTATGGCGAAGGGCTGCAAGCCCATGCGCGCGCCGCAGAAATGCGATTAGCGGTAGTGCCGCCGATGCGGGTCAATCCATGAGTTTGGCTCACGTTCAGGCAAGACAAGTGATTCGCCAAGATGTACTGGCCATGCACGCCTACGCCGTGCAGGATTCAACCGGCATGGTCAAGCTTGATGCGATGGAAAATCCACACCGGCTGTCGCAGGATTTGCAGGAAAAGCTAGGCCACCGCTTGGGTGCGCTGGCGCTGAACCGCTACCCGGATGGACGCGTCAACGACCTGCGCCAGACGCTGGCCCATTACGCCGGCATGCCCGAAGGCTTTGAGATCATGCTGGGCAATGGCTCTGATGAGTTGATCAGCCTGCTGGCGCTGGCCTGCGCCGTGCCGCCGAGTGCTGTCAATGGCTTCAAGCCAGCGAGTGTGCTGGCGCTGGTGCCCGGTTTTGTGATGTACGCCATGAGCGCGCAACTGCAGGGTTTGGCCTTTCACGGCGTGCCCTTGACGCCCGACTTTGAGTTGGACGAGGCTGCCATGCTGGCCGCCATTGAAGAGCACCGGCCCGCCATCACCTACTTGGCTTACCCGAACAACCCGACCGCCAATCTGTGGGACGACGCGGTGATCGAGAAGATCATTTTGGCGGTGGGCGAGCAGGGCGGTTTGGTGGTGATGGACGAAGCGTACCAGCCGTTTTCCAGTAAAAGCTACATTGATCGTTTAGCGCGTCACCGCCATGTGCTGCTGATGCGCACCTTGAGTAAATTTGGTCTGGCTGGCGTGCGACTTGGCTACATGATGGGCCCCCAAGCCTTGATTGCCGAGGTCGATAAGGTGCGCCCTCCCTACAACATCAGTGTGCTGAACTGCGAGTGCGCCCTGTTTGCACTTGAGCATCAAGAAGTTTTTGCAGCTCAAGCCCATGAGCTGCGTGCGCAGCGTGCTATTATTTTTGAAAACTTGTACCAGTTGCCCGGCGTGCTGGCCTACCCCAGCGATGCCAATATGATCCTGGTGCGGGTGCCCGATGCACAAAAAACCTTTGAAGGCATGAAGTCGCGACAAGTCCTCGTCAAGAACGTTTCTAAAATGCACCCACTGCTGGCCAACTGCCTGCGCCTGACGGTGGGCACCCGCGATGAAAACCGGCTTATGCTCACGGCACTCCAAGAATCACTATGACCACCCTGACTGCAACCCCTCTGGCACCGCGAACCGCGGAGATTTCCCGCAATACGGCTGAGACCCAAATCACGGTCAAGGTCAATCTGGACGGCACTGGTGTCGCCAAACTGCACACCGGCATTGGTTTTTTTGACCACATGCTCGACCAGATTGCCCGCCACGGCATGATCGACCTCGACATTCATGCCGTGGGTGATTTGCACATTGACGGCCACCACACGGTAGAAGACGTCGGCATTGCCTTCGGTCAGGCGGTCATCAAGGCGGTGGGCGATAAAAAAGGTATTCGCCGCTACGGTCACGCCTATGTGCCACTGGACGAAGCGCTGTCGCGTGTGGTGATCGACCTGTCGGGTCGCCCCGGTTTGATCATGAACGTGCCCTTTAAAAGCGGCATGATCGGCGAGTTTGACACCCAATTGGCCCATGAGTTTTTTCAGGGTTTTGTGAACCACGCCTTTGTCACGCTGCACATCGACAACCTGCGCGGTGAAAACGCCCACCACCAGGCCGAGACCGTGTTCAAGGCCTTTGCCCGCGCTTTGCGGAGTGCGCTGGAACTCGACCCGCGCTCGCTCGGCACCATTCCTTCGACCAAGGGTTCTTTGTAGTTTTATATGCCAAATAGGCCTCTAGCCCCCGTATCTTCTGTGTCAGTAGCTATGAATTCAGTAGTCATTAATGCGCGTCCCAAAACGGTAGCCGTGGTCGATTACGGCATGGGCAATTTGCGTTCGGTGTCGCAAGCGGTGATTCATGCAGCGCAGGGCTCTGGCGTCGAGGTGGTGTGGGCCCGTACCGCCGCCGAAGTGATGGCGGCTGAGCGCGTGGTGCTGCCGGGCCAGGGTGGTATGCGTGACTGCATGCGCGAGTTGCATGACTCCGGCATGCTGGCTGCCGTGCTGCATGCTGCGGCCAACAAGCCTTTGATGGGCGTTTGTGTCGGCATGCAAATGCTGCTCGACCACAGCGAAGAACAAGACACCGCCTGCCTGGGCCTGATCCCTGGTGAGGTGCGAAAGTTTGATTTGATTGGCCAGAAACAGCCCGACGGCAGCCGCTACAAAGTGCCGCAAATGGGCTGGAACCAGGTTTATCGCAACGACCACGGCGGCGCGACGCACCCGGTGTGGGGCGAGGTGCCGGACGGCAGTTACTTCTATTTTGTGCACAGTTATTACGCACAACCGTCTGATGCGCGCCACAGCGTGGGCGAGACCGACTACGGGCAACGCTTCAGTTCGGCGATTGCACGCGATAATATTTTTGCCACCCAATTTCACCCTGAAAAAAGTGCTGAACACGGATTGTCCCTGTACCGCAACTTCCTTCACTGGAACCCCTGAATCTCCGAACTTCTTGCTCTCATGAGCACCCAGCCCCTTTCCTCCACCACTCTGAAGCATCATGCTTTTAATACCTGCAATTGACTTAAAAGACGGCCACTGCGTACGCCTCAAACAAGGCGACATGGACCAATCCACCACTTTCGGCGAAGACCCGGCTGTCATGGCCCGAAGCTGGGTTGACAAAGGCGCCCGACGCCTGCACCTGGTCGATCTGAACGGTGCTTTTGCAGGTCATCCCAAAAACGAGATGGCGATTCGCAAGCTTCTCAAGGCAGTGGGTAGCGAAATTGATGTTCAGTTGGGCGGTGGTATTCGTGACCTCGACACCATCGAGCGTTACCTCGATGCCGGCCTGCGCTACGTCATCATTGGCACGGCCGCGGTCAAAAACCCCGGTTTCCTGCAAGATGCCTGCACCGCGTTTGGCGGTCACATCATCGTCGGCCTTGACGCCCGGGACGGCAAAGTGGCCACCGATGGCTGGAGTAAATTGACCCGCCACGATGTGGTGGATCTGGCCAAGAAATACGAAGACTACGGCGTAGAGTCCATTATTTACACCGACATTGGCCGTGACGGCATGCTCACCGGCATCAACGTCGAGTCCACCGTGCGACTGGCGCAAGCCTTGTCGATTCCGGTCATCGCCTCGGGCGGCTTGAGCAACATGGCTGACATCGAAGCTCTTTGCGCGGTTGAAGACCAAGGCGTTGAAGGCGTCATTTGTGGCCGAGCCATCTACTCCGGCGACCTCGACTTTGCCGCCGCGCAAGAGCGGGCGGACGAGTTGAACGGCTGATCTCACGTGCTCGCCAAACGCATCATCCCCTGCCTTGACGTCACCGGCGGCCGCGTGGTCAAGGGCGTTAATTTTGTTGAGCTGCGCGACGCAGGTGACCCGGTCGAAATCGCGGCACGCTACAACGACCAAGGCGCCGACGAACTGACCTTTCTCGACATCACCGCCACCAGCGATGGGCGCGACATGATTTTGCACATCATCGAAGCGGTGGCCTCGCAGGTGTTTATTCCGCTGACGGTCGGCGGCGGTGTGCGCACCGTCGAGGACGTGCGCCGACTTCTCAACGCGGGTGCCGACAAGACCAGTTTCAACTCGGCCGCGCTGGCTAATCCGCAAGTGATTCGGGACGCCTCCGCCAAATACGGCGCCCAGTGCATCGTGGTGGCGATTGACGCCAAGCGCCGCTTTGGCGACGACTTGCTGGACCGCGGCGAGGGTTGGGACGTTTACAGCCACGGCGGCCGCCAGAACACCAAGCTCGACGTGGTGGCGTGGGCGACGCAGATGGCCGAGTACGGCGCAGGCGAGATTTTGCTCACCAGCATGGACCGCGACGGCACCAAAGCCGGTTTCGATCTGGCGCTGACCCGCGCGGTCAGTGACGCCATCAGCGTGCCGGTGATTGCCTCGGGTGGTGTCGGCAATCTGGACCATCTGGCCGATGGCATCAAACTGGGCGGTGCCGATGCGGTACTGGCCGCGAGTATTTTCCATTACGGCGAATACACCGTGGGCCAAGCCAAAGCGCGCATGGCCGAGCGTGGCATTCCGGTTCGGATTTAACTGTGACGCGTAGTCATTCCTGAGTTTTGGCTTGGGTTGGAACTACGCTATCCGCTCAGTATTTAGCTTTATAGGCCTCTAGCCCCCGTTTCATCTGCGTAAGCAGCTATAAATTAAGTAGCAAATGCAAAATTCAAACGATGCGCCCGTGAGTTGGTTAAAACATATTCGCTGGGATTCCAAAGGCCTGGTGCCAGTGATTGCGCAGGAGCAGGGCACCAACGACGTGCTGATGTTCGCCTGGATGAACCGCGAGGCTTTGCAAAAGACAGCGGAGTTGGGTCAAGCGGTGTATTTCAGCCGTTCGCGCAACAAAATTTGGTACAAAGGCGAAGAGTCAGGCCATGTGCAAAAAGTGCACGAAATCCGCATGGACTGCGACAACGACGTGATTTTGCTCAAGGTGACGCAGCTCGGTCACGAACCCGGTATTGCTTGCCACACCGGGCGTCACAGTTGTTTCTTCAGCGTCTACGAAAATGGCGAGTGGAAAGTCACCGAGCCGGTCTTGAAAGACCCGCAAACCATCTACAAATAAGCGCTCTATGTCATCAAACACCCATTCAGCTGATTCATTGGCCCAACTGGCGCAAGTCATTGAGTCTCGCTTGCCGCAAAACGGCGGCGATCCCACCGCCAGTTATGTGGCGCGCCTGCTGCACAAAGGGCCGGATGCGTTCCTGAAAAAAATCGGCGAAGAAGCCACCGAAGTGGTGATGGCGGCCAAAGACGCGGACCATGGCGGTGACAAAACCAAGATCGTCTACGAGGTAGCCGACCTGTGGTTTCACTGCATGATCGCGCTGGCCCATTACGGCTTGAAGCCAGCTGATGTGGTGGCTGAGTTGGATCGCCGTGTGGGCACCAGCGGCCTCGAAGAAATGGCTCTGCGCAAGGTTCAAGCGCGAGAAGCGGAGCCCAAGTGAGCCCCAATTTCCAGAATCCCGGCAATGATCCCAGTCTGGATCAAACCCGCTTGCAACAACTGCAGTCGCTCAACACCGTGGGCACCATCAGCTATGTTTTGCATTTGATCGTGGCTGTTAGTGCCCTGATACCGGGCGGTCAGTTTGGCCCCATGCTTCTGATTGCGGCCTTGATCATTGACATGGTGAAACGCCCGGACGCCGCGGGCACTTGGCATGCCTCGCATTTTCGGTGGCGCATCCGTTCTGTCATCGTGGCCGCGTTGCTGTATATGGTGACGGCGCCCTTGTGGTTCCTCTTTATCCTGCCGGGATGGTTCGCCTGGTGTGGCATTTCCATCTGGTTTTTGTACCGCATCGTCACCGGCATGGTTCGCATGAACAAAGGCCTGGGAATGGAGATGTCCGCATGATTGAATCGATCGTTCACAGCGACCGTGATTGCCTGTTTTGTAAAATTATTGCGGGCAAAATTCCTTCCAAAGTCGTTTACCAGGACGAGGAAATCTTTATCTTTCACGACATCCACCCGTGGGCGCCAGTGCATTTTCTTATGATTCCCAAGCTGCATATTCCGTCCATGGCGCAGGTGGGTGCAGAGCACGCCGCACTGCTGGGGCGCATGCTGGTGCTGGCCCCGAAACTGGCCTTGCAGGAAGGTTGTAACCCCTACCCAGAAGGCGGCTTTCGCATCTTGTGCAACACCGGCGACCAAGGCGGGCAAGAGGTACACCATCTGCATATCCATGTGATGGGCGGACCCCGGCCCTGGCTCAAGGGTTAATTTCCTGGTTTATTCGTTCAAAATCTACTTCGCCCCTTAAAATTGGCGCAATTCGTTAGGAGAGACTCATGGGATTTTCAACCACACACCTGATCATTTTTTTGGTCATCATCATTGTCATTTTTGGCACCAAGAAGCTGCGCAATATCGGCTCTGACCTCGGCGGCGCCGTCAAAGGCTTCAAGGACGGCATGAAAGACGGCAACGAAAAGGCCGCTGAATCAACCGCTGTCACTCCCGCACCCGCTCAGCAGGTTGCCTCAGGCGCCACAGCTGCCAAAGACACGATTGATGTCGAAGCCAAGACCAAGGTTTGAACGCCTTGCCTTTTTTGCAGCTTCAGTGGGACTCCTTTAAGTGATTGATATTGGTATCACCAAGCTCGCCATCATTGGCGGCATTGCACTCGTGGTGATTGGTCCTGAAAAATTGCCGGGACTGGCCAAGACCGTGGGCACCTTGCTGGGCCGTGCCCGCCGCTACGTGGCCGATGTCAAGTCTGAAGTCAATCGCTCCATGGAACTCGATGAATTCAAGAAAATGAAGGATTCGGTTGAAAGTGCCGCGCGGGATGTCGAAAACTCGATTCAGACCAGTACCGCTGATTTCGAGAAAAGCTGGGCTGATGCCACCGGACTGGCTGCCGAGTCACATTTCACCGACGCCAGCCCCGTTTTCCCCGAGTACAAACACCCCAAGAAGAAATGGCGCGTCAAGCTGGGAGCCACCCCGCGCTGGTACAAAGCCCGTACCGGCACCCGAACCAACGCCATGTCGGGGGCAGCCCGCGTTGCCCGGTACCGACCCTCCAAAGTTAGCTGATGACCGACCCTGTAAAAAAAGAAGACGAACTGGCCGGAACCGAACAGCCCTTCGTACAACACCTGTTTGAGTTGCGTGACCGTCTGCTGAAGGCGATGTATGGCGTTGTTGCCATTCTGGCCGGGTTGCTGTTTTACCCTGGGCCGTCCAAGTTGTATGACTTCTTGGCCATGCCGCTGGTCAAAGCCTTGCCCGAAGGCTCAAAGATGATTGCCGTGGGCGTGGTATCGCCATTTCTGGTACCGATCAAGGTGTCGGTGCTGGCAGCGATTGGCTTGTCCCTGCCTTGGATTCTTTACCAGATCTGGGCGTTTGTGGCGCCAGGACTCTATAAGCACGAGAAGAAACTGGTCCTGCCGCTGGTGGCGGCCAGCACGATTTTGTTTTACACCGGGGCGGCGTTTTGCTACTTTTTTGTGTTCGGCCAAGCCTTCCCGGCGATCCAGAAAATGGCACCGATGTCGGTGGCGGTCAGTCCTGACATTGAGGCGTATCTCGACTTTGTTATCACGATGTTCATTGCCTTTGGTGTTGCGTTTGAAGTGCCGATCGTGGTGGTCATTCTGGCGCGTATGGGCATTGTGACCATTGCCCAACTCAAGTCGTTTCGCACCTACTTTGTGGTGGGCGCCGCCGCCGTGTCGGGGTTGGTGACACCGCCTGATCCGGTGTCAATGGTGGCTCTGTTGGTGCCCATGTACCTGCTGTACGAAGTCGGCATTTTGGCTGCGCAATTATTCATCAAGCACACGCAGGCACCAGATGATGCTGCCGAAGCCAAGGTTTAGGCTCAATCGGGCGGTAGCCCAAGTGCTACCTGCGTGAGCCGCTATTAAATACTGAGTAA
>NZ_JBAWYV010000025.1:0-35538 GCF_037143375.1 Rhodoferax sp.
CTGACGCAGGTCGAGACCGCCCGCAAACGGGTCACCGAGGCGTGCACCATCGCTGCCAATGCCGAGCGCGAAGCTGAGCGCCAGACCTCCCTGTTCAAGCAAGGCTTTGTCTCTGGTTCTCGCGATGAACAGGCCCGCTCCGACGCCCAGGCCCGGCGCGCTGGTTGTGATGCCAGCAAGGCCGATGTCATTCAGGCGCAGGCCCGGGTCACCGCCAGCCGGGTTGAACAAAGTCGCACGGTGCTGTATGCGCCCTTTGCCGGCACCGTGGCCAAGATCGTTGGCGAATTGGGTGAATACAGTACGCCCTCGCCACCGGGTGTGCCGACGCCGCCCGCCATTGACCTGATCGACGACAGTTGCCTGTATATCCGGGCACCGATGGACGAGGTGGATGCGCCAAAAATCACGGCGGGGCAGCCGGTCCGCATCAGTTTTGATGCCCTGCCCAAGCAGTCTTTCCCGGGCAAGGTCAAGCGTGTGGCGCCTTATGTGTCTGCTGTTGAGAAGCAGGCCCGTACTGTTGATGTTGAGGCTACCCTGGACCCTGATAAAGCGCCTCCGCGTCTGCTGGTGGGCTATAGCGCCGATGTGGAAGTGGTGCTGGCAGTTCGTGAAGATGTCGTGCGGGTGCCGACCTCTGCGCTGCAAGAAGGCGGCTCAGTGCTGCTGGCCGGCGCAGATGGCACGCTGCAGGAACGAAAAATCAGGACCGGCTTGGCCAATTGGGAATTTACCGAAGTGCTCGAAGGTTTGGCCGCGGGCGACCGGGTGGTTACCTCGCTGGAGCGCGAGGGCGTCAAGACCGGCGTTTCTTTTGTGGTTGAAGATAAAGCTAAAAAATGAGCACCGAGCAAATTGAAATCGCCGGGGTAGAGCGGGTGTTCCATCTCGGCGACTCCGAGGTGCACGCGCTGCGCAACCTGAATCTGACGATTGCGGCCGGTGACTACGTGGCGGTGATGGGGCCTTCGGGCTCAGGCAAGTCGACCTTGCTTAATCTGCTGGGCCTGCTGGACCGCCCCAATACCGGTATCTACCGATTGGAAGGGCGTGACGTCACCACGTTGTCGGCCGATGAGCAAGCGCAGGTCCGCAGCGAACGCATTGGCTTTGTGTTCCAGAGTTTTCATCTGGTGCCGCGCCTGAGCGCCGCTGAAAACATTGCTTTGCCGATGGTGCTGGCCGGTCTGGCGCCCGCGCAGCGCAACGCCCGGGTGGCGCAGGCGCTGAAAGACTATGGCCTTGAAAACCGTGCTGACCACCGCCCCGATGAGCTCTCAGGCGGGCAACGCCAGCGCGTCGCCATTGCCCGCGCCACCATCATGCAGCCGGCTGTGATTCTGGCCGACGAGCCCACCGGGAACCTCGATCGCAGCACCGGCGAGGAGGTGGTGCGCCTGCTGGAAGGTCTCAACGCCCAAGGTGTCACGCTGATTATGGTGACCCACGACGCCGCCCTGGGTGCTCGCGCGCGTCGCCAATTACTGATGGAAGACGGTGCCATCCGGCACGATACACGGCCCACCCCATGCGCAGCGCCGACCTGATACGTTTTGCCCGCGACGCGGCCACTGGCAACCCGCTGCGGGCCTCGTTGCTGGTGTTGGCCATGGCCATTGGCGTCGCCGCCGTGGTGGTGCTTACGGCTTTGGGCGATGGCGCACGCCGTTTCGTGATGAACGAGTTTTCGTCCTTGGGCAGCAACCTGGTCATTGTGCTGCCCGGGCGTTCTCAAACCGGCGGATTCAACCCCGGCAACGCCATTACCAGCACGCCGCGTGACCTGACCATTGACGATGCACAGGCGCTGCAACGCGCCAACTCCGTGGCCCACGTCGCGCCGTTGGCGGTGGGGACCTCTGAAATTAGCGTGGGCGGCAAACTGCGCGAGGTGCTGGTGGCAGGGACCACCTCGCAATATCTGCAAGTTCGTCAGATGGCGATGGCCCAAGGGCGGTTTTTGGCCGCCGGCGATTGGCGACGGGGCGCCTCTGAAGCGGTCATTGGCGCCAAGGTGCGCTCTGAGCTCTTTGGCGTTGAACCGGCCTTGGGGCAACTCGTGCGAATTGGTGACCGGCGTTTTCGAGTTGTGGGGGTACTCGCGGTCAGTGGCCAGGGTCTCAGCATGAACACCGATGAACTGGTGTTTGTTCCGGTCGCGCTGGCGCAGGCCCTGTTCAACAGCAGCACCCTGTTTCGAATCCTGGTTGAAGCCAAGGGGCGCGAGAGCATTGAGGCGGCCAAAGTCCAGGTGGCCGACATCATCAAACTGCGCCACGAAGGCGAGCAGGATGTGACCGTGATTACGCAGGACGCGGTGCTGGCCACCTTCGACCGGTTGCTGGGCGCCCTGACGCTGGGGGTCGCGGGTATTGCCGCCATCAGCCTGGCGGTGGCGGGCATTCTGGTGATGAACGTGATGCTGGTGTCCGTCACCCAGCGCACCGCTGAAATTGGCTTGCTCAAGGCCCTGGGTGCCACCGGGGGCGCCATTCGCTGGGTGTTTTTGACTGAGGCCGCCATGCTCTCGTTGGCTGGGGCGGTGGTGGGCTATGTGTTGGGGCAACTCGGTGCTGCGGTCATTCGCCTGCTGTACCCCACGTTTCCGGCCTACCCGCCTGACTGGGCGGTGTTGGCAGGACTGGCCACCGCTTTGGTGACCGGTATTTTGTTTGGGGTTTTGCCTGCGCGCCGCGCGGCCCAACTCGACCCGGTTCAGGCGCTGTCCAAGCGATAACCCGCATGCTGCTGCCAGATGCTATTCAACATGCCCTGCGCGCCGTGACGGCGCAGCGCTTGCGCAGTTTTTTGACCTTGCTGGGCATTGCGGTGGGTATTGCCTCGGTCATCTTGCTGACCTCGATTGGGGAGGGCATCCACCGATTTGTGCTGGCAGAGTTCACCCAGTTTGGCACCAACATCGCCAGCATCTCGCCGGGCAAGGTCAAGACCTCGGGCCCGGCCCCCACCGGCATACCGACGTCCGTGCGGCCCCTGACTCTGGACGACGCAAGGGCGCTGCGTAACTTGCCCCATGTCACCGGCATGACTGCCACCGTTTGGGGCAACACCGAGGTTGGCGCCAACGGACGACTGCGGCGCACCACCGTGAATGGTGTGAGTGCCGACATGGCGAAGGTCTACAGCATCAAGGTACGCATCGGCCAATTCCTGCCCGATGAGTCGCTGGAAAACGCCCGGGCCTTTGTGGTGCTGGGCGCCAAGCTCAAATCCGAATTGTTTGGCAGCGCCAATCCGCTGGGGGCGCGGGTGCGTGTGGGTAACCTGCAATTTCGTGTGATTGGTGTCCTCGAAGCCAAAGGTCAGTTTCTGGGGGTTGACCTGGACGATGCCGCCTACATCCCCACGGCGCGGGCGCTGGAACTCTACAACCGTGACGGTCTGATGAAGATTGACCTGGCGTATGAAGAAGGCATTCCCGGCGCGCGCATCGTCAGCGCCGTCACCAGTCTTCTCGCCGCACGTCACGGTCGTGAAGACTTCACCCTGACCACCCAGGAGGATATGCTGCGCACCTTGTCCAATATTCTGGATATCCTGACCATGGCCGTGGCGGCGCTGGGCAGCATTTCGCTGCTGGTTGGTGGCGTGGGCATCGTGACCATCATGACCATCGCTGTCAGTGAGCGCACCGGTGAAATCGGTTTGATGGTGGCGCTGGGTGCAACGCGCCGTACCATTCTGGGCTTGTTCCTGGGAGAGGCGGTCGCGCTATCGGCCTTGGGGGGTGTGATGGGGCTGGCGCTTGGCATGGGTTTGGCACAGATCATTCACCTGACCGTGCCGGCCTTGCCGGTGCATACGCCGATGGTTTTTGTGCTGCTGGCCGAGGGCGTTGCCATCCTCATTGGCTTACTCGCTGGCGTGCTGCCTGCGCGAAGCGCCGCCCGCTTGGACCCGGTGGAAGCCCTGCGCTCTGAATGATGCCACTGCAGGCTGAAGCAAACGTGGCCCAAGCGCGCTATGGCGTCGGACGACCGACGCCCTGCGACCCCTCGGCGCGCGCTGAAAGATAGGCATAGAGGTCCACGATGTGGGCATTCACGCGGGGCTCGCCTTGCCACTCGGGCATCGTGAGCATGTATTGCTTGCGCGCGACAACCTCGTCAATCAAGGCTTCCCGGTCAGCGCTGATGTTGGCCTGCGCCGCAGGCACCCCCCAGTCATAGCGCTTGAGGACGAGGCTCACGAATTGGCGTACACCCATTTCGTGCACTTTCGGCAACAGGTCCGGGCCACCCGCTGTGCCGGTCGCAGCAGGCCCATGACAGTTCGCACACCGATCCTGGAACACACGCCAACCGGTATAGACCGAACCAGGTGGCTTTGAGCGCTGCACGAGTTCCTCAGAAGCCTGACGGTTTTGCAACTCCACGATGCATCCGCTCAGCCCCAGCACCGACGAAAGTACAAGAATTAAAAATTTTGTCATGGCATCACCTTTGCTTTTTATTGACCGTTGAATGGGTGAGATTGTGGGTAGTAGATCTTGTCCGTGCCATGCTAAAAATCATTGAAAATCAAGAGACTAATAAATCAGGTAACATGGTAAGTAATTAATTACTTACCATGTTAAAAGTCACCTCCGCACAAACCCCGGTCACTCGATTGCCCACCGAAGCAAGACAGGCCGAGATCGTCGCTGCGGCCCTGCGCTTGGCTCAAGACTGCAGTCCGGCGGCCATTACAACCACGGATCTGGCCAAAGCGGTCGGTCTGAGCCAAGGGGCCTTGTTTAAACATTTTCCGACCAAAGACGCGGTCTGGCTGGCGGCCATGACATGGGTCGCTCAACATTTGCTGCGCACCTTGAATGAGGCTGCACTACAGGCCAGTACGCCGCTGGAAGCTTTGCGCTGTGTGTTTGATGCACATGTTGATTTTGTGGTGACTCACCCCGGCGTGCCACGCGTGATATTTCATGAACTCCAGCAGGCTGAAGATTCCCCGCTCAAGCAGCAGGTGCGCGGGCTGATGCAGGGTTACCGGCAGTTGTTGGTGCGCCTGTTGAAGGCTGCCGTGCAGCGAGGCGATGCGCCCGCTGATCTGGATGAGTCAGCCGCCTCCATTTTGTTCCTTGGCATCGTGCAAGGCCTGGTGATGCAGTCCATGTTGAGTGGACAAATATCCGGCATGCGCACGGAGGCCCCCCGAGTATTTCAACTTTACCTGTGCGGTATCCGCAAGACACCATGAAGCTCAAAATTCCATCGTCAAAAGTTCTCTCGCTGGGCCTGCTGGCCTTGCTGTTGGTGGCGGCCATTGTGTTTGTGATCCGGCGTGCCGGGCCCCTCGCGCCCGTGCGGGTGACAGTAGTGCAGCCCACTGAAGGCTCGCTCTCCCCTGCGCTATTTGGTGTTGGCACCGTGGAGGCGCGCCGCAGCTATCTGATCGGACCCACCAACGCTGGCCGCGTACTGCGTGTGCTGGTAGATGTGGGCGATACGGTTAAAGCGGGGCAGTTGCTGGCCGAAATGGACCCGGTGGATCTGGATAACCGTCTTGTGGCACTGGATGCATCGATGGCGCGGGGCGCCAGCCTGATGTTGGCGGCGAAAGCCCAGGTGAGCGATGCCGCGGCCCGACGCGAACTGGCCGCTGTCAACACACGCCGTTATGTGGATTTGGGGCGTCAGAACTTTGTCAGTGCGGGCGCGGTGGAGGCCAAGGTGCAGGAGCAAACCTCGGCTGAGGCTGGGGTTCAGGCCGCGCAAGCCAGTTTTTCGGCGGCAAGCCAGGACGTGACCCGGCTGAACGCCGAGCGTGCCGCGCTGGCCCAGCAGCGTCAAAGCGTGCGCTTGCTCGCTACCCAGGATGGTGTCGTTTTGTCGCGTGATGCTGAGCCGGGCTCCACTGTGGTGGCGGGGCAGGCGGTCTTCAAACTGGTCGATCAGGCGAGCCTGTGGGTGAAAACCCGATTTGACCAAGGCCGCTCCAACGGTTTGGCACCCGGGTTGGTGGCTGATATTGTGCTGCGCTCAAGCAGCAGCACGGTGGTCCACGGCAAAGTGGCCCGCGTAGAGTTGCAGGGCGACAGCGTGACCGAAGAGCGCGTGGCCCAGATTGCCTTTGATGTGATGCCAGCGGGTATCGCCGTGGGTGAGTTGGCCGAGGTCACGCTCAAACTACCGGCCACGCAAGCAGCGTTGATGTTGCCCAATGCCGCGATCAAACGGCGCGGTGGGCAGACCGGCGTCTGGGTGCTGGTGGACGGCAGTCCCCAGTTTGTGCCCTTGCGCCTGGGACAGACCAGCCTAGACGGGCAAGTACAGGTGCTGGATGGGCTCAAGACAGACAGCAATGTGGTGGTTTTCAGCGAAAAAGAAATCACAAGCAACACGCGTACCCAGGTGGTGACTCGCCTCACTGAGCACGCGCCATGATCAGCCTGGCCGGTCGCGATATTCTGCATTCCTGGCGCAAGTTCGTTTTGACGGGCATTGGTCTGGGCTTGCTGATTGGCGTCACGCTGACCATGGCGGGGGTCTATCGCGGCATGGTGGACGATGCGCTCATGCTGCTCAACAACAGCGGTGCTGACCTTTGGGTGGTGCAAAAAGACACGCAAGGCCCCTACGCTGAATCCTCCAGCCTGCGTGATGACGTTTACCGTTCACTGCAAGGTATGCCGGGCGTAGCGCGCGCTGCCAATGTGACCTACCTGACCATGCAAGTGCGCCGCGACAACACCGACGTGCGCGCGATGGTGGTCGGCGTGCTGCCCGGCCAGCCGGGTGAACCCGCCTACCTGATGGCGGGCCGCCACATTACGCGCAACCATTACGAAGCGGTGGCTGACGTGAAGACCGGCTTTGCCTTGGGTGACCGTATCAGGATTCGGCGCCACGACTACGTGGTGGTGGGCCTCACGCAGCGCATGGTGTCGTCGGGTGGCGACCCGATGGTCTTCATTCCGTCCGCTGACGCGCAAGAAGCGCAGTTTCTCAAAGACAACGACGCCATCCAAAACGACCGCGCCCGCACCGCCGCCAACCCGGCGCTTAATCGCCCCGGGGTGCCTGGTTTGCTTGATGCCATCACCGCCTCACAAAGCAGCAACCACAACGTCAATGCCGTGCTGGTGCAAATACAGCCAGGGGTTGACCCTGAGCAGGTGGCCGAACCCATTCGCCGCTGGAAGCACCTGCAAGTGTTCACCCGCGAGCAGATGGAAGACATTTTGGTGGCCAAGCTGATTGCCACCTCAGCCAAACAAATTGGCATGTTTCTGGTCATTCTGGCCATCGTCAGCGCCGCCATTGTGGCCTTCATCATCTACACCATGACGCTGGGCAAACTGCGCGAAATCGCGGTACTCAAGCTCATCGGCACGCGCGACCGTACCATTGCCAGCATGATCCTCCAGCAGGCGATGGGCCTTGGCCTCATCGGGTTCATCGTTGGCAAGGTGGCCGCCACCATTTGGGCACCGGTATTTCCGAAATATGTGTTGCTGGAGTCGGGTGATGCGGTGCGCGGCTTTGTCGTCGTCATGGTCATTTGCGCGCTGGCCAGCACTCTGGCCATTCGCGTGGCTTTGCGGGTAGACCCGGCTGAGGCCATAGGATAAGGAAACAGCATGAGTGAACTGGGTATTCGCATTGAAGGTTTGAGCAAGCGCTACGGCGAAGGCGACGCTGCCGTTGATGCGCTCAAAAACGTCAACATGAGCGTGGCGCCCGGTGAAGTCGTGGGCCTGATTGGCCCCTCGGGTTCGGGCAAGAGCACGCTACTTAAATGCCTGGGCGCCGTGATTGAGCCGACATCGGGGCGCATGACGCTGGGCAACGAGACGATTTATGACAACCGATGGATCACGTCTGATCTGCGTGCCTTGCGGCGTGACAACATTGGTTTTGTGTTTCAGGCGCCGTACTTGATTCCTTTTCTGGATGTGACCGATAACGTGGCCTGGCTCCCCATGCTCGCGGGCCAACCCAATGCAAAGGCGAGGGCGCGGGCCCTGGACTTGCTGCAAGCGCTGGGCGTGGGCCACCGCGCCAAGGCCCAACCCACGCAACTCTCGGGCGGTGAGCAACAGCGCGTGGCGATCGCACGGGCACTGGCCAACCAACCGCCGGTGATCCTTGCTGACGAGCCCACCGCACCACTCGACAGCGAACGCGCTTTGGGTGTGATGCGCATCCTCAACCAGATGGCGCAACAGTTCCGCACTGCCATCATCGTGGTGACGCACGACGAAAAAATCATCCCGACCTTCAAGCGCATTTATCACATCCGTGATGGATGCACCTACGAGGAAGCGGGTCAGGGCCTGAACCTATAAAATGTTTTTATGAACTGGCTTCAAAAACTCCCTGGATTCCAGCAAACCCCCTATGGGTTTGAGTGGCGCTTGTTGCGGCTGATGCCGACCGTGTGCGTGGCGGGTACCTTGTTGCCGGCGCTGATGGCCTGGATGGCCCGTTATCTGATCACCGAAGGCAGCGTTGCAGAGTTGGCCCGACGCATCCAATTGTTTGATTTTTTGATGGTCGGCTTGGTAATTTTCATCTGGACACTGGTGCTGACCCTGACCATCGGCTGTGTCATTGTGTGGATCATGAAGGGCCCGGCCTACGTGGCCGATGGCTTTGAAGTCTCCCACAGCGATGAACCGGCACCCTGACAAGGGCGCGCCCCATTTGTCCGGGGATTTGGCAATTTGGCTCATCATTTTGGCGGAGCTGTTGACCTTCGGCATTTTGTTTCTGTCCTATGCCTTCGCCCGCGCCCGTGAAGTGGCACTTTTTAATGCCTCTCAACTCACCCTGGATCTGAACTCCGGCGCCATCAACACGGTGCTGCTCATCACCGGAAGTTGGTGCGTGGTGCGCGCTGTCAAGGCGGTTCGACTTGATCAGTCTGCTTCAGGGTCGCGCTGGTTGCTTGCCGCGCTGGCATGCGGTTTGGGCTTTGTTTGTTTCAAGCTAATCGAGTTCTCGGCCAAGATTGACGCGGGTATCGACATGTCGACCAATACGTTCTACATGTTCTACATCATGCTGACGGCGTTTCACTTTCTCCATGTGATTGCGGGCATGGTCTTCCTGGGGATTTTGTGGTTCAAGACCCACCAAGGGGCCTACGGTCGCCACGATGTCCACGCGCTCGAAACGGGTGCCGCCTTCTGGCACATGGTCGACCTGTTGTGGATCGTGCTGTTTCCGTTGGTTTATGTCATGCGCTAAGGGGAAAAACAGCATGTTCAATAGCTCCGTCAACCGCATCTGGGCCATTCTGCTGGTCGCGACTGCCATCACCTACTGGCTGGGTGAGAGCGGCCTCTCAGGGCGCGCTGGCATGGCCCCGGTGTTGGTGATGTTTGGCTTGGCCTTTGTCAAAGGCTTTCTGGTGATCTATGACTTCATGGGGCTGCGCCATGCGCCGAAGCTGTGGCTTCGGCTGCTGGTCGGTTGGTTGATATTTGTCACCAGCATGATCGTGCTGGCGTATTACATCGGAACCCGCCAGTCTATTGTTTAAGCCGCTGGCGCCATCATGTCCCAGGCTTTCATGGCTTCTGCGGCGTACATCAGTGCCGGGCCGCCACCCATGTAAACGCAGACGGTGAGCATTTCTTCCAGTTCGGCTTTGGTGCATTGCAGTTTATGCAGCGCTTTGACGTGAAAACCAATACAGCCCGAGCAATGCTGGGTGATACCAATGGCCAGTGCAATTAACTCCTTGTTTTTGGCGCTGACCGTTCCCTCGGCCATCGCCGCCCGTGACAACTGGCTAAAGCCCTGCATGGCTTCTGGCTGGGCCTTGCGCAAAGGGCCCAGGTTGTCGTTGATGTTCTGGATCAGGCCGATGTGGTCAAACGTGCTCATTTCAATTCCTTTTTGTGTCAGATAAGCGTGAAAGTTAACAAGGATATTGTAGAGATTAGTGATTGCTTATATTTATTGAGTTGACAAAGTGTTGATGCAAAACACGACTCAACAGAACCTCCTTTCCTGTCACCAAATTGCCATTAAGTTGCCACGAAGCCGTCACGCTAGACGGTCAATATTCGGTAACGAAATAAAGGAGAAAGAAATGAAAGAACTACCGAACCCCACATTCGCACTGTCCCCGTTGTCTCTGCCCAAAGGGCTGTTTCGCCGCACCAAAACGCACTCGCATCTGCAAGGGTCGATCCAAACCACAACGCCGCTAGTCGAACGCACCAGTCTTGCGGTGTCATGGGCCAAGAATGCTGATGAAGTCAAGCAAGCGCAACGCCTCAGGTTCAAGGTTTTTGCTGAAGAGATGGGTGCTCGCCTCGACACACCCTTGCCCGGTCATGATGTTGATTTGTTTGATAACTACTGTGAGCATTTGCTGGTGCGTGACGAACTCACCCAAGAGGTGGTCGGTACCTATCGCCTCCTCACGCCCGTGCAGGCACGGCGCGTCGGCAGTACCTACAGTGATCTTGAATTTGACCTGACCCGCTTGCGCAGTTTGCGCGAGCGCATGGTTGAACTGGGGCGCAGTTGTGTGCACCCTGACTACCGTACTGGTGGCGTGATCATGGCTTTGTGGGGCGCATTGGCTGAGTTCATGGTGCGCAACAAACTTGACACCATGATTGGCTGCGCCAGCATTCCCATGCTGCACAACGGCATCGTCAGCGGCGACGTAGCGGCCAGTATTTGGCAGCAACTCAAGACCACGCATCTGGCCCCGATTGAACTCCATGTACGACCCCGCCTACCCCTGCCAGTGGAGCAGCTTGACAGCAATTTGGTGGTGGAACCCCCTGCTCTTATCAAAGGTTATCTGCGCCTAGGTGCTAAGGTTTTGGGCGCACCGGCCTGGGACCCTGATTTCAATACGGCCGACCTGCCGATGATGATGCGGATCAACGATCTGCCGCCGCGCTACCGCAAGCATTTTCTGGGGGCGTGATGCGGGCGACCTTCGATGCCATGGGGCCATGGGTCAATGAATTGAAGTCGGACGAAGTCGATAAACATGAAGACGAGGGAACGCGTAAACGATACCGTTCCATATTTATCTCGGACCTGCATTTGGGCACGCCCGGGTGCCAGGCTGGTGCGTTGCTGGATTTCATGAAAGCCCACCCCAGCGACTATTTGTATTTGGTGGGTGATATCGTGGATGGCTGGCAGTTGCGCCGTCGCTGGCACTGGCCTGCGTTGCACAACGATGTGGTGCAAAAGCTGCTGCGTAGGGCGCGCAAAGGATGTCGAATTATTTATGTGCCGGGCAACCACGATGAGTTTGCACGCGGCTTTGTGGGTCACCAGTTTGGCGGCATTGAGGTGGTCGAAGAAGCGGTGCATGTCACGGCCGATGGCCGTCATTTATGGGTCACGCATGGTGATTATTTTGATGCCGTCATTCAATGTGCCAAGTGGCTGGCTTATTTGGGTGACAACTTGTATGAATTCACGCTCAAGTTAAACCGCCATCTCAACCACTGGCGGGGACATTTTGGTTTGCCTTACTGGTCGCTCTCGGCCTACCTGAAGCACAAGGTTAAAAAAGCCTTGATTTACGTGACTGATTTTGAAGAGGCTGTGGCCAATGAGGCCAAGCGTCGTGGCCACCAGGGCGTTGTGTGTGGTCATATTCACCGCGCCGAAATGCGCGATATCAATGGAGTTTTATATTGCAACGATGGTGACTGGGTCGAAAGCCGTACCGCCTTGGTCGAGCACTTTGATGGACAGCTTGAATTGCTGCATTGGGAGCCTGAGCTCGAAGCGCGTGCACAGGGAAACAAGGCAGTCGCGGTAACAGCGCAATAGGCCGTTTCGATGTGTGTATGTGGCGTTTGTCACACGGGTGTCATCAAATATGTAAATAATAAGTCATCAATTTGTAATAAATAGGCCCACGCTGTCATGTCTTTACTCTCTCATCAGTCAAAGTTGGCAACGGCCTCACCCCCAGTGGTGCTTCTGGACCGCGATCACAGTATTTTGGCTTTCAACGAGCGCGTGCTTGATTGGGCTTATCGCGAAGATGTACCTCTGTTGGAGCGCCTGCGCTACCTGTGCATCGTCTCTTCCAATCTGGATGAGTTTTTTGAGGTTCGCGCAGAGCCTCATCTGGAAGCCAACCAGAATAAAGACGAAAAAGGGCCGTACACGGTGGACTCTTTCAACCGGTTGGCCGAGACTGCACATACCTTGGTTGCGCGCCAATATGCGCTTTACAACGACGACCTGATTCCTACCCTTGAAAAACGTGGCATCCGGATTGTTTCTCATGGGGATCGCAACGAGGCGCAACGGCGCTGGGTCAAGCTGTATTTTGAACGCGAAGTTCGCCCCCTTTTGATTCCGGTGGGACTGGATCCGTCCCACCCCTTTCCGCAAGTTGCCAACAAATCGCTCAACTTCATCGTGCGATTGAGTGGTCGTGACGCTTTCGGCCGTGAAAATGAAATTGCCATTGTGAAAGTGCCGCGTGTTTTGCCGCGCATGATCCGTATGCCCGAAAAAGTATGTGGCAGCAGCAACTACTTTGTTTCCTTGTCCAGCGTGATTCGTGCGCACCTTGCCGAGTTGTTTTCGGGGCGTGAGGTTGGTCAGTTTTCCCAATTTCGGGTGACGCGCCACTCGGACCTGGCGGTTGACGAAGACGACGTGAAAAATTTACGTACGGCTTTGCGCCAGGGCTTGCAACACCGGCATTTCGGTCAAGCGGTGCGCCTGGAGGTGTCTGCCGGTTGCTCTGAGCATTTGTCGGGTTTCTTGCTCAAACAATTCGATTTACCGGAGCAAGCCTTGTACCGCGTCCCCGGTCCGGTCAATCTGGTTCGCTTGACGCAACTGGTCGATTTGGTGGATGCTCCCAAGCTCTGTTTCCCGGTCTACAAGTCTTGCTACCCCACTCAACTGGTGCCAGGCGTTTCGTTCTTTGAACAGCTCAAGGTGAGTGACGTATTGATTCACCAGCCGTTTGAGAGTTTTGGTGGCGTACTGGCGTTTTTGCGTGAAGCGGTGAACGACCCGCAGGTGCTCGCCATCAAACAAACCATTTACCGCACAGGCAGCGACTCTGAGTTGATGGACTTGCTGCGTGAAGCCGTGCGTCGCGGCAAGGAAGTGACGGTCGTGGTGGAATTGAAAGCCCGCTTTGACGAGGAAGCCAATATCAATTGGGCTGAGATGCTGGAATCCATCGGCGCGCAGGTTTTGTACGGTGTGGTGGGTCTGAAAACTCACGCCAAGATGATGCTCATCACGCGTCGTGAAGGCAAGCAACTCAAGCGCTACGCGCACCTTTCTACCGGTAACTACAACCCGCGCACTGCGCGCCTTTATACCGACTGGAGCCACCTGACAGCTGACCCGCTGCTCACGATGGATATTGAAAATGTCTTCGTGCATTTGGCCAGCCAAAGTCGCTTGCCCAAGTTGAATCGGGTGCTGCTGGCCCCGTTGTATCTGCACCCCAAAATGATCGAGAAGATCAATGACCTGGCGGTGGTGGCCGCAGCGGGCGGTTCCGGACGAATCGTCGCCAAGATGAACGCCTTGACAGACGAGGCGCTGATTCATGCGCTGATCAGGGCCGGTCAAAAAGGCGTAAAAATCGATCTGATTGTGCGCGGCGCCTGCATGCTGCCAGCCCAGGTGCCCGGTGTCACAGACAACATTCGTGTGCGTTCCGTGATTGGACGCTTTCTGGAACACTCGCGCGTTTTTTACTTTCGTAAAGACGATGTTGAAGAGTTGTATCTCTCCAGCGCAGACTGGATGAACCGCAACATGATGCGCCGGATTGAGCTGGCCTGGCCCGTGACCGACCCGGTGCAGCGCCAGCGCATTATTGATGAAGAACTGGTCGCCTATTTGCACGACGGCATTGATGCCTGGGACTTGCTCCCCAATGGGACTTACGCCCGGGTTAAGCAAGATAGTCGTCGCACGGCGCATGGTGCACAGGCCGCCTTGATGGTGCGTTACACCGGTCGGAGTGATTGATATGGACCTCGTGTTGTGGCGCCACGCAGAAGCTCAGGAATGGCTGGAGGGTTGTGATGACATGGCGCGGACCTTGACATCGCGCGGTGAGAAGCAAGCGGCCCGCATGGCCAACTGGCTGGATCGGCAATTACCTGAAAGCACCCGCATTCTGGTGAGCCCCGCACGCCGCACCGAGCAAACTGTGGCGGCCTTAGGGCGCAAGTACAAGATCAGGTCTGAGTTGGCGCCCGACTGCAGCGCTGCCCAGTTGCTGGAATTGGTGCAGTGGCCGCATGGCAAAGGCACGGTGCTGGTGGTAGGGCATCAGCCCACGCTGGGCCAGACGATTGCACAACTGATGGGCTTAAGCGCCACGGAATGCTCGGTCAAGAAGGGGTCTGTCTGGTGGTTGCGCAATCGGGATCGGGATGCGCAGTCTCAAACCGTGGTGGTCACCGTGCAGTCCCCTGAGGTGCTCTAGACCGCAGCCTTGTTTCTTAAGGTAAATCGGCCTGCAGACCAGGTGGCGTATGCGTGAGCAGCTATTTTTTATATAGCAAATTCACGGTACATCGAAAGATGCTTTCAACGTGGCGTCAAATCGCCAGCCGTTTTGAGGCGATCACCTCGTCAACCCGGTTGTGGTCCATGTTGACAACTTCAAATTCCCACTCGCCCACAACAAACTTTTCTGCCCGCTTGGGTATTTTGCCCATCGACGTCACCACGAAGCCACCCACCGTGTGGTAGCGCCCTTGTGTCTCGTCGGCGAGTATCGTAAAGCCGAGTTTTTCCTTCATTTCATCCATCGGCAGCAGGCCGTCAAGCAGCCAGGAACCATCGTCGCGTTGCACCGCCAAGGCCTGATCCGGGTCGGTGGCGCCCGGCATCATGTCGCCGGCCACGGTCTCAAACAAGTCACTCAAGGTCACGATGCCCTCAGTGACCCCAAACTCATTGACCACAAAGGCAAAGTCAGCGTTTTGCTCACGAAAAATGCGCAGCAGTTCAATCAGCGTCAGGGCCGACGGGACATAGACCGGGGGGCTCATCGGCAGATCGACGAAGTGAAATTCACCTGACAGGGCCGCCTTCAGGACCGCCCGACTCTCAGCCAGTCCCAGCACCTGCTGCAAACCACCCCGGCAAATGGGGTAGCGCCCGTGCGGGGCGGCGCGAATGGTGTTGAGATTTTCGATGTGCGGGATGGCGAGGTCAATCAGGGCCACATCCTTGACAGGGGTCATTACCGCAGCGAGGTGCCGGTCTTCAAGCCTGAACACGTTCCACAGCATGTGACTTTGTTCCTTGCCAATCGAGCCTGACAGTTCACCTTCATCGACCAGCGCCAAAATATCTTCGACACCCGTGACCGCCGGGGCCGAGCGAATCGGTAGCAAGCCCAAAACCAGGTCGGCAGACCACGACAGCAGTCGAATCGCCGGCGCCAGCACCATGATGAACCACCGCATGAAGGGTGCAACCCCTTTGGCCACTTCTTCCGGGTAGGCCAGTGCAATGCGCTTGGGAATAATCTCGCCAAAAACAATGGCAGCGGCGGTGATCACGGTGATGGTCAGTGTGAAAGCGATGGCGCTGCTGACGCCGGTGAGCGCCGAGAAGTTGGCGTCAATGAAGGTTTTGAGGTGCGCCGCAAGCGCTTCCTCACCAAAGATGCCAGACAGCAAACTGGCCGTGGTCAAGCCGGTCTGGGTGGCGGCGATGAAACGGCTGGGGCGGCTTTTGATGGCCAGTGCGCACGCGGCAGACTTGTCGCCCGCATCGGCCAATTGCTGTAGGCGTGATTTGCGCGAGGCGGCCAGGGCCATCTCGGCCAAGGCAAAAAAACCGCAAGCTGCGATCAGCAATATCAGGGTCAATAAGGGGTTCACGTTGGAAGCTGAGTTAGGCGCTGATGTTGAAGTTGCTCATAAGCCTCAACCGCTTTTTTGACAGAGACAAAGAATTGTTGGCTACCCAAAGCGTCTGACAAGCCCACCTTGGCCAACTCTTCACGAAAAGGCCGCGGGGCATCGGCGATTTTTATCAGAACGCCTTGAGCGTTGAGCTCACGGTGCAATTCGGCAAAGCGCTGGGCTGCTGTCACGTCCATATCGGTGATAGCCTGTGCGTCAATGATCAGCCATTCAAGCTCAGGCCCCGCCGCATCCACCAATTGGTGAATGCGCTCGAAAACATAGCGGGCGTTGGCAAAAATCAGGGGCGCATAGAGACGGTAAACAATGACGCCCGGCACATCTTCCGCTTTGTCATCGTCCAGACAGTCGTGGAATTTTCCATCGTTGACCAGGCGGCGCAGCACCGCGTCGCGCGGCCGGGAAATCTCAACCAACACAGCAATCAGCGACACCAGCAACCCGGCGATCACGCCGGTCACCACACCGGTCAACAAAATAACCAGCGTCACCGTCATGGCAATGAAAAACTCATTGCGGTCAATTTTGTAAAGGGTGCGCAGTGAGGCAACTTCAAGCATGCCAATGGCGGTCACGATCAGAATGGCGCCCAGCGCGACCTTGGGCAGCATCGCCATCAGACCTGTCAAAAAAAGTAAAAACAACAAAAGCCCGGCAGCTGCCACCAGTTGTGCCACTTGGGTGCGACCACCTGCCACTGAGACGATCGAGGTGCGTGACTGGCTGGCTGATACTGGAAACCCCTGCCACAGGGCCGCCAAAATGTTAGCTGACCCCAGGGCCGCGAGCTCCTGGTTGGGGTTGACTTCATAGCCGTGTTTTTCGGCAAAGGCCTGGGCCAGAAGAATGCCGTCCGAGAACGCCAGAAAAGCGATCGCCACAGCAGCGGGCGCCAGCAGGGCGATGTCGGACCACAAGACCATCGGCATGGCAAGCTGAGGAATACCTGAAGGCACGGTGCCGACCAATGCAATGCCGAGGCGGCCCAAGTCAAACAAGTAGGTGGCCAGAATGGCGACCGCCGAGCACAAGAGCGCACCCGGTACTTTAGGTATCCAATGCCCGACCGCGGCGAGCAGTGCAATTAACAAAAGACCGAATATCAACGTAGGAATGTGGGCCGTAGGCAGTTGTGACGCCAGGCTGGACAACATCGGAAAAAACTCTTCACCCTGCGTCTTGATGGCAAACATCTTTCCTAGCTGGGTAGAAATCAGGATCAGCGAAGCGCCGTTCAGGTAGCCCACCAGCACCGGACGTGACAGCAGGTCAGCAATCACCCCCAGCTTGAGCCGCGCCGCCAGCAACAGCACCGCACCGGAGAGCAGGCCCAGTTCTGCCGCCAGCAGCGCCAGGCGGGCCGGGTCGGCGGCTGACAAGGGCAGGATGGCTGAGCCCACCAGCAAGCCAATAGCCGCATCCGGCCCCGCAATCACATGCCGGGAGCTGCCAAAAAGCGCATAACCGATGGCAGCCGCCAGTGCCGCGTACAAGCCTGTGATGGCAGGCAGATGGACCAGTTCGGCATAGGCGATCACGGAGGGGATCATCACGACGCACGCTGTCAGCCCGGCCACCAGATCATTCCTGAACCAGCTGGCTTTGTACTGTTGCAGCGTGTCGAGGAGTGAAAAGTAGGGATGCGCTGGTTTGTGATGAGTCCCGGTTTTCATGAGAAGAAAACTCAGTTACACGTGGAGCAGGGTCCGTTCCCCGTCCGCGTGCCGCAGGCGCTGGGCGAGGGTGCGTGAAATGGCCATTAACAACACCAGCGCCAATTTTTTGTGTTCGTCCGCCAGTTGGTTAAATTGGTCAAGCGAAAGAACAAAGAGGTCAATATCCGTGGAGGCTATCGCTGTATCACTGCGGGCGCGGTCATCGAGAAAGGCCAGGCCGCCAAAAAAATCGCCCCGACCATAGGTGGCGATATGGTGTAACTGACGGCTGCCGCTAATCGGCGCCATGATGCGAACGGCGCCACGACGAATGAGATACAACTCGCGCTCCTGGTCACCCATCGTGTAAATGGTCTCGCCAGACTTGACGCTGAGTTGCTTCATGCGCCCTTCCAGGTCAGCGAGGGTCACATCTTTTCGGCCCTGGAATAAATCCATTTCCTGCAAGCGCAAGGGCGTTTCTTCCTGAGCTGGTTTTTCGAGGTCGCCAACCAACCGATCCTCAACCCACTCGATGGCGGCTTCGATGGTCTTAAACACTTGAACCGTGTCAGTGTCATCGATGAGACCGGTTTGTCTGAAAAACTCCAGAAGATTGCGCCCGTTAGGAAGCTGCTCGCGCACATTGCTCAGCAGCAGGGGTACGCCGCGCTCTCGGAGCATGTCGCGCACCAGGTTGAGCATGTGAGCGGCCGTGATGTCGACCGACTGAACCCGCCGCAGGTCGAGAATGATGTAGTCACGCGTCTTTATTTCAGGCTCCAGCAAGGCGTAAAGTTCGTAGGTGGTGCCGAAGAAAAGACTGCCTTGCAACTCGAAAATGACCGCCTTGTCGCCTCTTTGGGCAATCAGCCTCATTTCAGCTTCCGGGCGGTACCAGGTCGAAGAGCGCTGGTTGACAAAGGTTTTGTGCCGCACCACCGAGCCGCCCACCTGTTCGCGCACGAACAGCAATATGGACAGGGCGACGCCGACGGCAGAGGCGGCAATCAGACTAACCATCAAGGCAAAGCCGATGACCACGGCAACCACCGCAAAATCAAACACCGTGGCGCGCGACTCCAGAAAACGCAGGGGTTCCGTGTCGATCATGCGCAAGCCGACCACGATCAAAATGCCGGCCAGCGTGGCTACCGGTATCCAGGCAATGAACGCATTCAGGGCGAGTGCCGCCACCAGCACCATGACGCCTTCAATGATGCCGGATATGCGTGTTTTGGCGCCGCTGGAGAGGTTCACCATGCTCGCGCCCATGGTGCCGGCGCCGGGAATGCCGCCGATCGCCGAGGAGGTGATGTTGGCCAGACCCTGGGCGAACAGTTCCCGATTGGGGTCGTGGCGGGTTCGCGTCATCTGGTCAATGACCACGCAGGTTTTAAGGGTGTCGATGGACAGCAGGGCGGCCAGCGTGAGTGCGCTGCCAAACAGAGCTGCGATCTGGGCCAGTTTCAAATCGCCAATCTCTGCCCAGCGCCCGGTAATGGTGTCAAGGTAGCCTGAGCCGGAGGCGCCAAGCGCGCCCAGTACCAGTTTGTTGTCGGTCAGGGTCGTCATCGTGGCATCGTTGTAGGCCAAGCCTACATAGGCCAAGACACCAGCCAAAATACCCAAAATGGTGCTGGGAATGGCTTTAGTCAGCTTGGGCGCCAGCAGGGCTGCCATGACCGTTGCGCCGCCGATGACCAAACTGCGAACGTCCCACAGGGCCGGGGAGAGGGTAGCCTTCCACCACATACTGTCCAGCGGGGCGCCAACCATCCTCGGGAGTTGGCTGCCAATGATGATGAGGCCCACGCCACTCAAATAACCGCTAACCACGGGGTAGGGGATGTACTTGATCAATCTACCGGCCCCGAGGAAGCCGATAAACATCTGGATCAAGCCCGTCAAAATGCCCAAGACAGTCAGGAGCAGGACGATGCTGGAGGGGGCGATGCCTTGTTTGACCAGTTCAATGGCAAACGCTGAAAGTACCGCCGCAGCGGGTGCGCACGGGGCGCTGATGAGTCGGTCGGTACCGCCAAAGGTGGGGGCAATCAAACCGAGTGCAGCGGCACCAAGAATGCCGGCCAATGCGCCAAATACCGCGTACGACGGACTGATGGCCGAGTAGATCGTGACGCCAAAGGCCACCGATGCTGGCAAGGCCACCAGCATGGAGGCCAAACCACCCCAGAAATCTCCAGGGGTTTTGAATTTAGCGGACAGGGTTGACAAAAAAATCATGAAATGTCATCGCTATCGGGAGCGCGCAATGCGCTCCCTGGGTTCGATCAGTCTACCTTGGCTTTGGTGGGGCGTCCGGTCTTGATGGTCGGAACCACTTTGAGCGCAGCCAGGAAAGCAGCATCGCTCATGGCGGCCAGGGCCTTGACGCCGGCGCGGATCAGTTCGCTCTTTTTAACGGCACTGGCCAATTTTCCAGCGCGTTGCTTCAGGTCGTCCAACACGGTGTATTCGACTTTGGGAATGGTGAAGCTGTCGCGAACCAATTTTGGCTTTTTAGGCTTGACCAGTTTTTCAGCTTTTGGCTTGGCAACTGCTTTGACTGCTGGTTTGGCGGCGGCCTTGGGAGCTGCTTTAACAGCTGGCTTGGCTGCTGCTTTGGGCGCTGCCTTGGCGACGGGCTTGGTCACAGTTTTGACAACGGCTTTGACCGCCACGGGTGCAGGCGCAGCCGGTTTCTTGGCGACACGTTTAACCGCTGGCTTGGCAGCGACTTTGGTCGCAGCGACCGGTGCTGTTGTTGCCACGGGGGCTGCAGGTGCTACAGCAACGATTTTTGTTTCAACGGCGGCAGGGATGGTTTTTTCGGTGACTGTCATGGTGTGTTTCCTTGTAAATAAACGAGGCATACAGTTTATATCGTTTAAAGAACTGTCGTCAAGTTCCTATTCTTGTGATTCGTGTGGGATTAATTTGTCACACGCTCGTCATTAGGCGCTCTTAGACTGAAAAAATAAACAATCTTGATGTTGGCTCTCAATGAACATTCTTAGCATGGGTGCAATAGACGCTATTTGCAAGCCTGAGCCTCATTTGGTAGATCGGTTGATAAAACCTGCTCAGAAGCCCCGGTCTGTGCCTGTCTCCCTAAGCTCCAACGCAGTACGAAGAGGTCGGGGTCCGCTGGCGGCCCTGATGCGCAGTAGCGACCTTTACGCGGTCTTTCAACCAATTGTCTCCTTGCGAGATGGGTCCATTTACTCGCACGAAGCCTTGATTCGGGGGCCGCAAGGTACCTCTTTTCACACGCCTGATGTTTTGCTGGCGGCCGCCGCGCATGAGAGCCTTAACTTCGAATTTGAGAACTTTTGCGTCACCACCGCGCTCAGTGGCTGGGGTGGTTTGGGTGAAACCGGTCGACTGTTTGTCAATATCAGTGCCGAGGTCTTGCTGCAAGTCCTCAAACAATGCGGGCGAGACAGCTTGATGGCCCTGATCAGTGACTTTGGTGTCTTGCCCCGCATGCTGGTGTTGGAAATCACCGAGTACGAACGGATAACCGACATGGACTATCTGGCCGAGGTCGTGCGCGATATTCGTTCCGCCGGTGTGTCGCTGGCGCTGGATGATTTTGGCGATGGCCGCTCCAGCCTGCGGCTCTGGTCGCAACTCAAACCAGAGTTCGTGAAGATTGACAAATACTTTACCAAGGACATCAGTCAGCACGCCGACAAGCTCAAGACGATTCAGGCGCTGCAACAAATCGCCACGATTTTTGATACCTCGTTGGTGGCTGAAGGCATCGAGACTGAAGAAGACCTGCGCGTGCTGCGCGACCTCGGTATTCAATATGGACAGGGCTACTTTTTGGGTCGGCCCGCCCCTTTGCCGCGCGAGCAGATCGAAAGCCAGGCGCTCGACGTCATGCGGGACCGGCGGGTGGCCGTTTTCCCTGAACTGCGTCGGGCTTCCAATTCCGGTTCGCTCAGCCGACTGGCGGTGGTCGAGGCGCCCACGGTGGGCTTGCGCACGACCAACGACGAACTGGCACAGGTGTTCTTGGTGAACGAAAAGCTTAATTCGGTGGCGGTCATTGATGGCCTGCGCCCAGTCGGCATCATCAACCGCTCAAGGTTCATGAACGAGTACAGCAAGCTTTATTACCGGGAGGTGTGGGGTCGAAAACCCTGCCTGGTACACGCCAACCTGTCCCCCCGCTTGATTGAGCGCAACCACAACGTCGATGAGTTGGTGGGCATCCTCACCTCGGAAGATCAGCGCTACCTGGTGGATGGGTTTATCGTCACCAACAACGGCCGCTATGAAGGCGTTGGCACGGGTGAACAACTGGTCCGTTCCGTGACTGAAACCCGCATTGAAGCGGCGCGCCATGCCAATCCGCTGACGTTTTTGCCGGGCAATATTCCCATCAGCCAGCACATAGAGCGCTTGTTAAACAGCGGTGTTGAGTTTGTGGCCTGCTACGCCGACCTGAATAATTTCAAACCCTTCAATGACCAGTATGGGTACTGGCGCGGCGATGAAATGATTCGTCTGGTGGCCAAGCTCGCCTTGGCACACTGCGACCCCCAGCGTGATTTTGTCGGTCATGTGGGGGGCGACGATTTCATTGTTCTCTACCAGAGCACCGACTGGCAAATGCAGTGCGAAAAATTCATTGCCGAGTTTGCGCGCTGCGCTCTCGAACTGTTTGACGAGTCGGCCCGCGAGGCCGGAGGCATTCATGCGGAAGACCGTTACGGAGTGCCCCGGTTTTTTCCGTTGACCACGATCTCTGTTGGCGCCGTCAAAATTCAGTGTGGCGAATTTACCAGCGCCGAGCAGGTGGCCTCTATTGCTGCGCGGGCCAAACACGACGCCAAGAGCCGGGGCGAAGGTTTGGTGATTCTGGAAAGTAACGAGATCAGTATTCGCTAAGGCTCAAGGACCAGGGCGTCTTTTGCCAGGCCTGCACTTCTTCGCGCAACAGGTGGGCCGATTGAGGAAATGACTGAGCCCACGATGAGCGGCAACTGATGGCGAAGTTGGTTGACGTATCGCCATCGCGCGTCAGCGCCAGCCCATTCAAATCCGGGTCGCGGCGGGCATGGCACAAGATGACTGCCAGCCGCAGGGCCAGCAATTGCTGCACAAAGATATCGTCTTCAAAATCGACTTCCAGCTTGCGCAACTTGCCGCGGTGCCCCAGCACCAGTTGACTGAGCTTGTGCAGCTCTGACAATGAAAAACCCATGGCATCGGCGTTGTCCAAGATGTAGGCGCCGTGCTTGTGGTAATCGCTGTGCGAAATCTGGCTGCCGATTTCGTGCAACTGCGCGGCCCAGTTCAGCTTGCGGCTCAGTCGCTCATCGGCCAGGCTGTCGCTCGGGTTGTCTGACGATGCTTCGCTTGTTTTCAGTTGGGCAAACAAATGAGCCGCCACCTTGCTGACGCGAACGCCATGCACGGCGTCGGTGCCAAACTTAGCGGAAAGCCGTTGTACCGACTTGGAGCGCACATCGGTCTTGTCTGAGGTTTCGCCCATCAGGTCGCACAGCAGGCCATGGCGCAAACCGCCAGACGCTTGTTGCATTTGATCGATCTGCATCAAATCAAACACCGCCCGCAAAATGCTCAAGCCCCCGCCAATGATGGCCCGGCGGTCGTCGCGCATGCCCGCCAGACGGATTTTGTCAGTGCTTTGGGAACTGATCAAGCGGTCCAGCAGCCAGTCCAGCCCTTCGCGGGTGACGGAGCCCGTGGGCCAGCCGGCGGCTGCCAATACATCCCCCACGGCGCCGACGGTACCGGCTGAGCCGTAAGCCACGTCCCAAGCGTCGCGCCGGTAGGCGTTCAGGGCTTCGTCCAGAACGGCTTTGGCCGCAATTTCGGCCATTTGAAAATTGTGACGGGTCAGTTGGTTGTCTGCAAAGTAGCGGGTGGACCAGGCAATACTGCCGACCCGGTATGACTCCATCAGCTTGGGTTCAAACCCGTGACCCAAGATCATTTCGGTGGAACGCCCGCCAATGTCAATCACCAAGCGGCGTTCATCGCCTTGCGGTAAAGCCTGTGCAACGCCCTGGTAAATCAGCCGGGCTTCTTCGCGGCCGGAAATGATGTCTATCGGGAAGCCCAGCACCGCATTGGCCTGGGTTAAAAATTCGTCGCGGTTACGTGCTTCACGCAGGGTTTGGGTGGCCACAGCACGCACTTCAGTGGCGCTGAAACCTGCCAGGCGTTCGCCAAAGCGCGCCAGACAATCCCAGCCGCGCTGCATGGCTTGTGGCGTCAGGTTGCGTTCCTCATCGAGTCCGCTGCCTTGGCGAACGGTTTCCTTCAGGTATTCGGTGCGGTAAAACTGCCCGTGCTCGATACGTCCGATTTCGAGTCGAAAGCTGTTGGAGCCTAAATCGACAGCGGCTAGGCGAGTTCCATCTTGCATCTAATATTTTTCCTGTAATTCAAGGCGCAGCCTTGCTAGAGCTAGCATTTTAATTGACGGTGGTAGAGCCAGCGGGCTCAGTAAACGTCGGGGACCAGTATTTCCTGGGATACCGGCTGGCGCACATAGTCCTCATGGCGCTCACGTGGCGGCAACACGATCTCGGGGTGCACGATTTCGCCGTACGGAATTTGGTCGAGCAAGTGATGAATGCAGTTGAGGCGCGCTTTTTTCTTGTCCACCGCCTGCACCACCCACCACGGAGCTTCGGCAATGTGGGTGCGCTCAATCATGATTTCCTTGGCCTTGGTGTATTCCTCCCAGCGACGGCGCGATTCCATGTCCATCGGGCTCAATTTCCACTGCTTCAGCGGGTCATGAATGCGCCCCAAAAAGCGAATTTGCTGCTCTTCGTCCGAGATCGAGAACCAGTATTTGATGAGCTGAATGCCCGAGCGCACCAGCATTTTTTCAAACTCGGGCACCGACCTGAAGAACTCCTCGTACTGTTCGTCAGAGCAAAAACCCATCACCCGCTCGACGCCGGCCCGGTTGTACCAACTGCGGTCAAACAAGACAATTTCGCCAGCACCCGGCAGGTGCGAGACATAGCGCTGGAAATACCACTGGGTTTGTTCGCGGGCATTGGGGGCGGGCAGCGCTGCGACACGGCACACACGCGGGTTCAGCCGCTGGGTGATGCGCTTGATGACCCCGCCTTTGCCCGCCGCATCGCGGCCTTCAAACAAAATCACGACCTTGTGGCCGGTCTTGACGACCCAGTCCTGCAGTTTGACGAGTTCCGCCTGCATCCGGAATAACTCACGAAAATACTGGCGGCGACTTTCCTTGTAGCTGGCCGACGATGTGTCGAGATTGCTGGTGTCGAGGTCGTCCAGGTTGCGGTCTTCCAGTTCCAGCTCCAACTCTTCGTCGTAACTGTCAGCCAGGTCGCGGCGGATGCGCTGGACTAATTCGTCTTCTTCTGGGTTCAACTTGGACTCCTGGGTACTTTCGAACCTTCTACGTTAAGTTATTTTCGTGACAAAAGCGTGACAAGTCTTGAATAAACTTACTCGCGCAAGATCATCTGGCCTCGAATTTCCCCGCCGGGATGGGCTTCGGTGTGGAGGTTGATGTACCACTTGCCGCTCAATAAATCCTGGGCCTGGGCGGCGGTGAGCGTGGCTCGTCCCTCAAAAGGGCTCTTGACCGGGCCGCTGAAGTTCAAGGCGACCGGGGCGCTGCCGCCAATCGGGGCCGGGCCGTGAAAGTGGCCGCTGGTGACCGGGCTGCGCATTCCGGTAAACGACAACTTCCAACGAAACAGCCGGGTGTTTTTGTCCAGCACAGCATCAACACGGCCGGTGGCAACCGTGGCAACCGGCGGCACCTGGTTTTGCCCCGTCATCTGGGTGCTGAAGGCTGCCAGGTGGGCGTCGGGCTGCAACACGCTGCAAGCTCCCAGCGCCAAGGCGACTGCGCAGGCAGAAAGCAGCTTGCGCCAAGATTTTGAAAAATGCATAACTACTCCTTATTTAATAGCTGCTCACGAAGGTAATACGGGGGCTAGCGCCTTATTTGGCACTTTATTTTTCTTGCTGTCGTACATGGACGTGTCGCTGCGGTGGGTGAGCGACTCCACCGTATCGCCCTGGTGCGCACGCGCCACGCCGACGCTGATGCTTGATTGCAACCCGGCGCTGATGCCCGACCAGTCAAAGTCACGCACCGCCTGGCAAATGCGCTGGCAGACTTGCTCGGCCATTTTCAGGTCGGTGGCTTTGAAGAGGATGATGAACTCGTCGCCACCCAGGCGTGCCGCCATGTCGTCTTCGCGCACATGCGACTTCAAAATATGGGCAATGCGTTTGAGCACCTCGTCGCCGACCTGGTGCGAAAAATTGTCGTTGATTTGTTTGAATTTATCCACGTCCACCAGCGCAAGGCAGGGCGGCTGGCCGCGCTCCAGCCCTTTTTGCAGCAGTTCGGCAGCATACATTTCAAAATGTCGGCGGTTGGGAATGTGGGTCAGGGCGTCTTCCAGCGATAGCTTCTCAAGGTGCTTTGAACTCATTTCCAGCTGCTCAATGCTTTGCTGGCGCAGCCTCAAGCCGAGTTGCCAGTTGATGACGTTCTCGCGGGTTTCCAGGCAATCGCAGCGGATCAGTTGCTCGCGTTGACGCAGCCGGCGCAACTCGTCCAGCGCCTGGGCATTCTGGCCTTGCGCCATGAATAACTGCGACGCCAGCAGGTGCCCCAGGCAGGCCAGCTGCTCGTGTTCCACCGTCACCGCGATGTCGATCATCTTGGCAGCATGGTTCGTGGCGGTCGGCCAGTCTTGCCGGGCCCAGGCAATTTCAGCCCGCGCCCAGGCTTCCAGGGCCGAGAGCCAGGTCAGCGTGCCGTAGCGTTGGGCCCAGCCGCCCAAGTCGTCAACGTCTTGCTGTGCTTGCGCCAATTGGCCGTGCCAGCAGGCATCCAGGCTGGCACCAAAGAGCAGCACGGCCTCGGTGGTCACATTCGCGCTCAAGGGCGCGGTGCTGACTTGGCTGTGGCTGCCCAGTTTTTTGGCCATCTCCCGATGCAAATGCATGAGCGCCAGCGAGGGCAGTTCACCGTCGTAGTAGCGCTCGTAAAAAATCCGGATCACCTGGCTCCACCACTGGTTGATCTGGGGCTGGAAGGTGTTCAGAGGTGGGTTGGCGCGCTCGGCAATCTGCATCGAGGTGCGCAGCGCATGTTCGGCCTTGTCAAAGTGGTGGCTCCAGAAATAGGCCACCCCCAGCGCGTTGTAAGACAGCACGCTGTGCTCGTCTTTTTCAAGCAATTCGCTCAGGCGCACGCTCAGCAGGGCGGCCTCAACCGCTTCTTCGTTGCGCCCCAGATTGATGGCGACAAAGGCATGGGTGGTGAGCGCCATCACCTCGCCCGAGGTGTCGCCCAGCAGCTGGAAGGCTTGCGCGGCGAGCTGGCTGGCCCGGTGCGCCCGCCGGTAGCGCGACAACATGCGGTCACAGTGCGCCAGACACAGCAGCGCGCGTGCTTCAAAGCGCTGGTTGTTGAGGGTTTGCGCCGCTTTCAGCACTTGGTGCGACAACTCGCGCCCGGTTTGGACGTCACCGCTGTCCAGCGCCCCATGCGCACGCTTCAGCAGGGACTCCAGTTTGGCTTCGTTCAGGTCGCGGTTGACGGTGTTCATCTCGCCATTTTGCTTGAGGAATATGACGAGGTGGGTTCGGTCAATTGGGTAACTTAATGCAGTCGGGCTCTAGATGGCGGTGTAATAGAGGCTATGCAGATCAAATTAAGCAATCTATTACATGGGCATTCCTCTTGAGCGCTGACAAACTGGCGACGCTGTCCCTGGCGGCCTTTGACCAGGTGGTGAACGCCACCTCGGGCTTTCGCTCACGTCCCGGCCAACGCGAGATGGCGCAGCGCATCGCCAGTGCTTTGTCGGGGGTGAACCTGGGCGAGCACGCCAACCCCGGCAAAGCCATCACCGTCATCCAGGCCGGCACTGGCGTCGGCAAGTCGGCCGCTTACCTGTCGACCACAGTGTCGATGGCGCTGTCGCTCAAAACCCGGGTGGTGATCTCGACCGCCACCGTGGCGCTGCAGGAGCAGCTCATGACCAAGGACCTGCCCGCGCTGGCCGCAGTGCTGGAGACGCCGTTTGTCTTCGCGCTGGCCAAAGGGCGCGGCCGGTATGTGTGCAAGCTCAAGCTTGAGCGCCTGGCCGGAGCGGGTGAAGAAATCGATCTGTTTGAGTCTGAGGAAGACCTGCCGCCACCGCGTGCCGCCTTTGCCAAGCAACTGCAAGGCGAAGACCCGGAAGAGCGCCGCATCAAACTGTATGCCTCACTGGCAGATTCCCTGATGGGCAACAAGTGGGATGGCGATCGCGACAATCTTGCCGAGCAGCCCGAGCCGCGCGACTGGTCGGCCGTGGCCGCCGAGCGCCACACCTGCACCGCCCGCCATTGCCCGCGTTTTCGGGATTGCAGCTATTACAACGCCCGCACCAAGCTGGCCGAGGCGCAAGTCATCGTGGCGAATCACGATCTGGTGCTGGCCTCGCTGGGCCGCAAGGCGCTGCCTGAGCTGGACAAATGTCTGGTGGTGTTTGACGAAGGCCACCATCTGCCCGCTGTGGCGCTGGACCAGTTCTCCAGCGCCATGGATTTATCGAGCCTGCGCTGGCTCGATAAATTGCCCCGGGCGATGCAAGAGGTGGCTGAAAAAATCCACGTCACGCTGGCGCAAGACGTCACCACGCTGGCGCAGCAACTCAAGAGCGCGCTGCAGGACGTGGGTCGCATCGTGATGGACCTGCTTGCCGTGAACGTCACGGGTTATGACGGCACCTACCGTTTTAAAAATGGCGTGCTGCCCGATGCATTGATCGATCCCGTGACCCTGATTCATGGCCACGCCGACGGCATTTCCAACGCGCTGGAGGCGCTCGGCGCCGAGGTGAAGTTGCTGGCCAAAGAAGACCCGTCGCAGGCGCTGATGTGTTCGCAGCTCTACGCCAAGCTGGGGCAGTTGGCGCCCAAATTGGCCAGTGTGGTGGAGACCAGCAGTTTGCTGCTGGAACACGGCCCGCAGCCGTTGGCCAAGTGGCTCAAGTCCGACACCAGCTCGGGCTTGGTCTTTTTGACCGCCCACGCCTGCCCGATCGTGCCGGGCGACCTGCTGCGCCAGAGTTTGTGGAGCCAGGTGCGCGGTGCCGTGGTCACGTCTGCTTCGCTCACCAGTTGCGGCAGTTTTGACTATTTTCTGCACGAGGCGGGTCTGGTCAACAACCCGAATGCCTCCACGCTGGAGGTCGAAAGTCCGTTCAACTACACCACGCAAGGCCAGTTGATCGTGGTCGAAACCGAGGCCGACCCCAAAAATGCCGACGCCTACACACGCGAGATGGTGGTTGAATTGATGAGGGATCTGGACCGGGTCGAACACGGCGCCTTGGTGCTGTTCACCTCGCGCGTACAAATGAAAGCAGCGGTGGATGCGCTGAGTTCTGCCTTGCAAGAGGTGGTGCTGGTGCAGGGCCAGATGGCGCGCTTGCGCTTGCTAGCCACGCATCAGGCGCGGGTCGAGTCGGACTACCCGTCGGTCATCTTTGGCCTGCAGTCATTCGGTGAAGGGCTGGATTTGCCTGGCAAGCTGTGCGAAACCGTGTTCATCGCCAAGCTGCCCTTCAGTTCACCGTCTGACCCGGTGGAAGAAGCGCGCTCGGAGTGGTTGAAGAGTGTCGGGCGTGACCCGTTTTCAGAGTTGGTGGTGCCCGCCACCGGCATCAAGCTGCTGCAGTGGACGGGCCGGGCGATTCGCACCGAAGACGACCACGCCACTGTCATTTGCTATGACCGGCGTTTGTTGCGCATGGCGTTCGGGCGGCGCATGCTGCAGGGTTTGCCGCCGTATGCGGTGTCACGGCGCGTTGGCGGTGTGGCGGTGGCGGTTTAAGCACCGCATATTGATCAGGATGGACACATGAAAACAATTTTTGGACTGGTGCTTCGGCTGGTGTTGATGCTGGCGGGGCTGGTATTTCTGGCCAGCGTGCTGGCTGCGGCGCTGGTGGTGCTGGCGTTTTGGCTGGTGCGGGCACTGTGGGCGCGCTTGACCGGGCAGCCGGTCAGTCCCTGGACTTTTCAGGTGAACCGGCAGGCGATGATGGACCGGTTTTACCGCGGGCCGGGCTCAGGCCGTGCGGCCCGTCCAGACGATGCCAATGTGATTGATGCGGAGATCGTCGAGGTGGTAGACGTCAAGGAGATCAAACCGCCTGAACGCTAGAGTGCTACATTATTAATAGCTGCTCGCGCATATATGACGGGGGCTAGAGGCTGATTGGCTATAAATTTCCGGGTGATTCGTTTCCGCCGTTCCCACCGTTTCAGCCATCAGAAATGCGTCAAGGCCTGTCAAACACCCGTAATTCCAGCCCCTTTTTCTGCTGCGTCAACAAGTGCTTGAGCAGCAACCGGTAGGTGTCCAGGTCAAACGCCAGCGAGCTGTTGCTGGTGAGTGCGTCTTCCAGTTCGGCCTCGTCCTGCACCGTGGCCAGATGGCACCACTGATCGAAGATATGGAGGTCGGTGCGGCCAGTTTGTGGGTTGTGCTCGCGCAGCCCCACTTTGCCGGCGTGCGGCCACACCTGCAGCTTTTGCTCGGCCAGTGCCAGTTGCAGCCTCAGGTAATGCAACTCCGGTTTTTCTTCGCCACAACACACGCCTTTGCAGCGCCCAATCTGGTGCGCGAAGCAGCGGCCTTTGCCAGACTCCAGCCCCAGCGCGTGCAGACATAAGGCGTGTTTGTCGGCCAGTTCGCGCAAGCTGCTGATGGCCTGATTCTTGGAGCGGTAAACGCCGTACATGCGGCCAAATTGGCTGGGCTGCAGGTCGTCACTGCGCACCAGCGTCAGCAGGGGTCGCGCCAGCGGATTGGCGTCCAATTGCCAAGCGCACAGCGTGCGCTCGCGGCGCAACTGGCGGTTGTAAACCGGTTGCTTGTCTTTCACCAGGCGCGCTTCCAGCAGCAGGGCGCCGAGTTCGCCCGCGGTCTCAACCCACTCAATGCGCCGGACCTCTTGCGCAATGCGCATCTCGCGGGGCTCCCGGCTGGCCGCCTGAAAATGCGACATCACCCGGCTGCGCAGCTTGATGCTTTTGCCGATGTACAAAGGCAGCGGACCCTCGCCAAAAAACAGGTAAACCCCGGCGGACTCAGGAATCTGATCAACCGGCGTCTCAAGCAGGGGCGGCAGGGCAGCACTGCCTTGCAGCAGCGTCTGTGCGTGTTGCTTCACCTGCTCTGCGCCCAGCTCCTGGGCGGCAATGCCGAGCCAAGCCAGCACCATCTCGACATCGCCCATGGCGCGGTGCCGGGCCGACGTTTTCAGGTCGTGGCGCTGCATGATGGCATCCAGGCCGTGGCTTTTGTGCTGCGGGTACAGCAGGCGCGACAAGCGCACGGTGCACAGCGTCTTCACCCGCAAAGCTTGCTCCAATCGCGAATACTCGTTGAGCAAAAAACCGTGGTCAAAGCGCACGTTGTGGGCCACCAGCACGGCGCCCTTCAGGATCTCCAGCAAGCGCGGTGCCACCTCCTCAAAGCCCGGCGCATCAGCCACCATGGCATTGCTGATGCCGGTCAGGTTCTGGATGAACGAGGAAATGGCGGTGCCGGGGTTGACCAGCGTGCTCCAGCGCGCCACCTCCTGCCCGCCTTCGATGCGCACGGCCGCAATTTCGGTGATGCGGTCGTGCACCGGGTTGCCACCCGTGGTTTCAAGGTCAAGCAGAACGTAGCAGGGAAGCATGGCGGGTTATAAAAAGGTTAGCAAAACATCAGGGCCAGCCAGGCCGGGTCATCAATGACATTGATCAGCAGGTAGGCGCCGATGCGGTAGAGCCACAACTCGACCCGGTCTTTGGCGCCAAAGGACGCCTCCTCGGTCAAGTCACTAAATGTCGATGGCATGAATGGCGTAGTGGCCGGCGCGGCGGTCTGCAAAATAGAGTTCCAGTGTTTCCTTGACGGTTCTGAAGGCGATCTCGTCCCAAGGAATTTCTTCCTCGCTGAACAGGCGGGCTTCAATGGTTTCAAAGCCCGGGTTGAAGGTGTCGCTCAGCAGCTTTGCCCGGTAAAACAGGTGAACCTGCCCGACCCGGGCCACATTGACCAGTGAGAACAAGCCTTCCATCTCGAACTGGGCGCCGGACTCTTCGAGGGTTTCGCGGGCCGCGCCCTCAGCCACGGTTTCGTTCAGCTCCATGAACCCGGCCGGCAGCGTCCACTTGCCCCAGCGGGGTTCGATGTTGCGCTTGCACAGCAGCACTTTGTCGCCCCAATGCGGCACCGTGCCCACCACATTGAGCGGGTTTTCGTAGTGAATGGTGAAGCAAGCCGTGCAGACTGCGCGCTCTTTGGTGTCGCCGTCGTCCGGAATCCGGTAGACCACGGCGGTGCCACAGTTTTTGCAGTGTTTGATGGGAAGGCGAAGCATTAAGCCAGTGTAATTCCAGTTGGAAAATCAGACCTTTTTAGGGGCTACCCTGGCCGGTGCTGCAGCCACCTTGCTGTGTTTTTCTATTAGAGCGCGCGCGGTGTTGAGCAGTTTTTGGCCGTCAAAACCACGTTTGTTCATGTCTTGCACCCACTCCACTTCCACCAAAGCGGCTTTGCGTTTGAATTCCTGCGCGTCCACCGGGGGGATGGTGTAAACCGTGTTTTTGTGGTCCAGCGCGGATTGGCGCCCAGCGCCATCACCCGCCTGATGCACCTTGCCCAGCCAGCCGGACGTGGCCAGACCCGAGTTGTTGTCGATGATTTTTTTCAGGTCCGGTGGCAACGCGTTGTAGCGGGCTTTGTTCATGGCCAGCACAAAGGTGGCGGTGTAGAGTGCGCCGCCGGCTGGGTCAAACTCACTGTGAAATTTGGCCAGCTCCTGCACTTTGACCGACGGCACGACTTCCCACGGCAGCACCGCACCGTCAATCGTGCCTTTGGACAAGGCATCGGGGATGCTGGGCAACGGCATGCCCACAGGCGTGGCCCCCAGGTAGCCCAGCATTTTGGTGGTCTGGCGTGTGGGGCCGCGCATTTTGAGGCCTTTGAGGTCGGCGGCGGTCCTGATGGGTTTGTCTTTGGTGTGAATCGTGCCGGGGCCGTGCACTTGCAGTGCCAGCACCTGCGTGTCTTTGAACTCGTCAACGGCCACGGTTTGCACATACTCCCAGACCGCCTTGGAGGTGGCCTCGGCGTTGCTCATCATGAACGGCAACTCAAACACCTCAAGACGCGGAAAGCGCCCCGCGGTGTAGCCCGGAATGGTCCAGATGATGTCCACCACACCGTCTTTGGCCTGGTCGTAGAGTTGCGCCGGCGTGCCGCCAAGTTGCATCGCCGGGTAGGCTTCAAACTTGATGCGCCCGCCGGATTCCCGGCTGACCTTGTCCATCCAGACCTTGTGCATGTTGATCCACACATTCGACATCGGCGCCATGAAGGTGTGAAACTTGAGCGTGACCACCGGCTCGGCCAGGGCCTTGAAAGCGGGCGTCAACAGGGCCACGGCGGCCGATGATTTGAGTAAGGTGCGTCGTTGAAGCATAAGAAAAATTGAAGTTAAAAAGTCACGCCCTGAATGTCACAAGCCACAAGCAGACACCGGGGAAAAACAGCAGCAACAAGATCCGAATAGCGTCACTGACCAGGAATGGCAGCACGCCTCTGAAGGTTTCACCCAAGGGCACATTTTTGGCCATGCCATTGACGACGTACACATTCAAGCCCATCGGGGGCACCAGCATGCCGAATGACACCACCATCAAAATCAGGATGCCAAACCAGAGGGCGACCGATTCCGGGGGCATGCCAAAGTCCAGGCTCATCACCACCGGAAAAAATATCGGAATGGTCAACAAAATGATGGAGAGTTCTTCGGTAACGGTACCGAGCACCAAGTGCAAGGCGACGATGGCGAGCATGACCCAAATAGGTGCCACGTTCCAGCCGTTGATCAGGTTCACCAGTTGGTGCTGAATCTGGGTCAACGCCAGCGCCGAGTTCATGATGTCGGCGCCGATGAAAATCAAAAATATCATGGCTGAACTCTGCGCGGTGGCCAAGAAGCACTGTTGCAGCTTGTCCCAGCTCATCTCGTGGTTGAGCAAGGCCGCGATAAACGCCGAGGCGGCACCCACCGCTGCCCCTTCAGTCGGCGAGAAGAGCCCGCTGTAAATGCCGCCGAAGACCAAGGTAAAAACCACCAAAATGGGGGCGATGCCTAAGAGCGAGCGCCAGGCAAAACGCACCGCGTGGGGTTTGATGGCCGGTGCATGGCCGGGCACCAGGCGCACATACACAAAAATCACCGCCATGTAGCCCAGCATCGCCAAAATACCGGGAATCGTCGCCGCCAAAAATAGCTTGGAGATGTTTTGCTCGGTCAGGATGGCGTAGATCACCAGCGGTACCGAGGGCGGAATCAAGATGCCCAGCGTGCCCGCCGTGGCCAAAGTGCCGGTGGCCAGTCGTCCCGAGTAACCGTGGCGTTGCATCTCCGGCAAAGCGACGCCGGTGATGGTGGCGGCGGTGGCGATGGAGGAGCCGCAGACCGCCCCAAAAGCGGCCGAGGCCAGCATGGCCGCCATCGCCAGCCCGCCCTTGAAGCGGCCCATGAGGTCGGAGGCGACCTGAAACAGCGCTTGGCTGAGTCCGCCCTTCGTGGCAAATTGCCCCATCAGGATAAACAGCGGAATGACTGACAAGTCATAGTTGGCAAAACGCGCAAACGGCAGGGTGTTGAGAAAGCTCAAGTACGGTGACACCCCGGCCTGCACGACGTAGCCGACCGACCCCGCCACAAACATGGCGATGGCAATCGGCAGTCGCAAGGCCATCAAGACAAACATCAGGCCCAGAAAGCTGAGCGCCAGTGCGGGCGCGCTCATTCGGTCAGTGCCGGCTTGGCGTCGAAGCCAAACACCACCTGGTGGGCGGCAATGCAGGCGGTCAAGACAAAAGGCAACACCATCGCGCTGTAAATGAGCCATTCCGGGAAACCCAGCAACATGCTGCCCGCGTGGGTGTCCCAGGCATTCACGCCGCCCAGCGCGGTGCGCCAGGCCAGCAGCGCGAAGCACCCCGCAAGCACCCCGGCACCCCATCGGTCCAGCCCGGCATTCACGCGGTCAGGCATTTTGACGGTGAAAAAATCCACCATGATGTGGCCCCGCTCAAGCTGGCACAGCGGCATGAACAAAGCGATAGCAGCCCCGGTGCTCAGGCCAACCAGCTCAAAGTCGCCGGGCACCGTTTGGCCCAGCACTTCACGCCCCACAATGCTGGCGCACGTCAGCAAGGTGATCGTCGCCAACAAAAGCCCCGCCGCCATCGCACACGCCCGGCCCAAAAAAATCAAAATCTTCAAAAAAGAGCTATTTGTATTCTGAGGTTGGAACGCAACGTTTGAAATCAGATCCGTTTTGTTCAAAAGCTGGTAGAGACGCACTCAGGCAGCAACAGGTTCAGACTCGCGGATAAGCACCTCAGCAGGAATATGCAGCCCTTGGTTCAGCCGGCGGATCATATTGAGGGACAGTGATCGTTTGCAGGATAAAACTTCGTAAACGCGATTGAGCGAGCCAATGTAAGGCACGAGGTCTTTCACTGACATGCCAGACTGCTCCATGCGGAACTTGATCGCATCAATGGGGTCAGGCGGATCAATAGGATAGTGTTTCGCTTCGTAAGCCTGTACGAGCGTACCAAGCACATCAAGTCGCTCCCCTTCGGGAGCGTCGGCAGACGGGTCAAGGTCTATCAGGGTGGATACCTCTTGCAGCGCTGCAAGGTAATCGGCTTCGGTGCGGATAGCTTTAATTTCCAAGATCAGACTCCTTTGAACTGGTCAACGACGGCTGCGTCAACTTTGTCGTATTCGACATGGGTGCCAATGAACTTCACGTAAACGTACTGCATTCTGTAAGCAACTGCCACAATTAGTCGGTAGTCGTTTCCCTTGATGTTGAAAACGACGCGGTTGTTTGCAATGATGC
>NZ_JBAWYV010000026.1:0-35022 GCF_037143375.1 Rhodoferax sp.
GGCGCCATCCTGCTCTATCTGGCGGAGAAGACCGGGCAGTTGCTGCCCACCGACCCTGCCCAGCGCTACGAGACGATCCAGTGGCTGATGTTTCAGATCGGAGGCATTGGCCCGATGTTCGGGCAACTCGGCTTCTTCCACAAGTTTGCGGGCAAAGAGTTTGAGGACAAGCGCCCGCGAGACCGCTATGTGGCGGAGTCCAAACGCTTGCTCGGCGTATTGAATCAGCGCCTGGCAACACGCGACTGGATCATGGGCGACACCTACACCATCGCTGACATCGCCATCTTCCCCTGGGTGCGCAACCTGGTCGGCTCCTACAACGCCGCTGACCTGGTGGGCATGCAGGACTTTCCCTGTGTGCTGCGCAGCCTGGACCACTTCGTTGCCAGGCCAGCGGTCGCACGCGGACTGGACATTCCCATGCGTAGCTAAGGATGAAACGAAGAAGTAAGGGCTGCTGTCGGTACCGACTGCGATTGCTACAGCCACTCCATTGGCCGCAGCAATCGCAGATCGGGAACCGGTGCATCTTCAAAGACTCAATCGCTTCGATGGCATCTGTTTCGACCATTTCATCTGCTGGCACCCTCCAAGGCGCGACGGACGGGAAGCCGTCTGTGGCACTGCATGACAAGCTTGCCAGGTGCATCCAACAGTTGGGTGACTGGCAAGCCTGCCCGTCCAGCAAGACGCCTGAGGGAAAGCAGATCATCCAAAACCTGCAAACCCAGATTCGGAGCATCGAGTCCAGAATCGCAAGTGCCGACAAGGGAACTGCGTTGCAATCGTCTGTCGCGTCTTCCTCTCAAGGTTCGGCGCAGGTTGTCAATATTTCTCGTGCGACGGGACTGGGTTTGATCGGCCGTCTGGTCGATGCGTTTGCGTAATGCCAATGGCTGCCTTCAACGTCCTGGCCATTTCGGGAAGCTTGCGTGCCTTGTCCACAAACACTGCGATGCTTCGCATGGCGCAATCCTGTGTACCCGAAGGCGTTCACCTGCAGATTTTCGAAGAGTTGGCCCACTTGCCACTTTTCAATCCAGACCTTGAAGAGAATGAACCACCTTCAGTTCAACGCTTGAGAACGGCCATTGGCCGCGCTGATGCGTTGCTGCTCGCCAGCCCGGAATACGCACACGGCATCAGCGGTGTCTTGAAAAATGCACTCGACTGGATGGTCTCCAGTGGTGTGTTTGCAGGCAAGCCCATTGCGTTGTGGAACGCCTCTCCGCGTGCCTCCTTGGGATTGGCAGCCCTGCGTCAATCTCTTCACGCCATGTCGGCTTGTCTTGTGGCTTCAGCTGATCTTGAGTTGCTGATCAAACCCGCAGAACCTGGTCACTTGCAGGTCAATCCCGGACCCGCTGCGATGCATGCGGCTCTGGAATGCCTTGAACTTTCTTGTGCAAGCGATCTCACCTAAGGCAACGATGAATAAGTCCAAGCTGGCCTACGACTTGCATGTTGGTGTGTAACTCCGAGAGGGCGCACCAATGAAGCAACAAACCCTGGCCATGGCGGCTGACCAATCGTTTGAGAACTGCCGTAAGCCCACCCGGCGCGATGAGTTCCTGAAGACGATGGAGGCCATCGTCCCATGGGCATCGTTGTGCGCAGTCATAGAGCCCCACTATCCGAAGGCAGGCAACGGCCGTCCACCGATTGGTCTGGAGCGCATGCTGCGCAAAGCGCGCCGGCAGGCAACTACGTGGCCGCAGTCCGATCCAGAAACCTCCTGTTTCTGTCGGGCAAGGGACCGTCACCCACTGAGGGCGTGGCAATAAAGGGGCCACTGGGTCGCGAGTTTTCAGCGGAGGAGGGCTATTCCTTTGCACGATCCGCCTGTTTGGAAATCCTTGCAGTGATTCAGGACCATCTCGGGTCCCTCGACCTAGTCAAGCACATTGTCGAAGTCCATGGCTTCCTGATCGCCGTACCAGCATTTGAGGATCATGCCTGGGTTCTGGACGGTGCTTCAGATCTGATGGTCGAGGTGTTTGGACCTGCGGGCGTGCATGCACGCTCGGTCATTGGTGTCAGCGCACTTCGCAAGGGTCTGCCGCTCACCATCAAAGCCATCGTGGAAGTGAAAAACACACAGGAGGTCGTGCACGTTGAATGAGCAAGGGCAAGCTTGTGCACCATTCCCATCGCTGTATCCACTGCAGTGGCGACCCCATGCTTTTGATGAGGCGTCAACTGCATCCATGAAATGCAGAGAGCGCGCCTTCCGCAATGGGTGCCAGGGAAATACGATGCAGACATGCCCAATACTGCAGTTCGCAGGCAATGCAATTCATACGGCCTCTGCGGGGTCTTAGCCAACATCAGGAGCCCAGCGTGCATCTCGATACCTACAAACCAACGCCTTCTGTTTCGTGGTCCATGATCCGAGGCAAGGCACAATTTATTTATCCTGAAACAACGGGCTTACTGCGCGTCACGTCCGGAAGGGCCTGGGTCAGTTTGCGTCCTGCCACGGAGCTACCGCCTCTGCGCTGGTGCCCAGAGATTGAGCCGGGCGACATATTGATGGGTCCCGGCAAGGGCTTGGCGTTAGATGCCAGGCAAAGAGTGCTCATCGAATCATGGCCAGTGGGTACCGGCAAAAGCACCGATCTGATTTGGGAAGATACCAAAACGCAACAGGGCAACGACCGTTGGCAAGATGCGGTGGTGCAGTCTGCGTCCCGGATCGTTCGCAGTGCGAAGCAGCTGGCAGTCGCGCTACGCATTCAACGCATCCCCAATCAACATTAATCGGAGACAAACAATGAACCCCTATGACTACCAACTTTTTGTGATCGGTGGCGGTTCCGGTGGCGTGCGCGCTGCGCGTATCGCATCCAGCCTCGGCGCACGCGTCGCCATCGCAGAGAGCTATCGCTATGGGGGAACCTGCGTCATTCGCGGATGCGTGCCCAAGAAACTGTTGGTCTACGCGGCGCACTTTGCAGAGGACTTTGCCGATGCAAACGGGTTTGGCTGGAGCGTCCCGCCCGTTGAATTTTCCTGGCCCCGCTTGATTGCAGCCAAGGACAAAGAGATATCCCGCTTAAGTGCTCGGTACGAAGACAATCTGGTCGGCTCGAACGTGATCACCCTGTACGGAACTGCCCGCGTGGTGGACGCCCACACGGTGGAGATAAACGGCCAGCGCATTACCACCGAGCACATCCTGATCGCCACCGGCGGAACCCCGTTCCTGCCGCAGATCCCGGGAATAGAACACGCCATCACGTCCAACGAAGTGTTTGATCTGCCCGACTTGCCGAGCCGCGTGCTGATCGTTGGCGGTGGCTACATCGCGGTGGAATTTGCGGGCATTCTCCATGGGCTGGGCGCGCAAGTGACCCTGTGCTACCGGGGCGATCAGGTCTTGCGCGGCTTCGATGAAGACATTCGTGCGCATTTGCAGGCCGAGATGGTCAAGAAGGGCATCACGGTGTTGCTGCACCAGGATGTGGCCCAACTGGAAAGGTTGCCTGATGGCTCGCTCTCTGTTGGCTTTGCCAGCTCGGGTGACTCTTCCCTAGCGGTAGATGCGGTCCTGTATGCCACGGGAAGAATTCCCAACACCCAAGGCCTTGGCTTGGACGACATTGGCGTGGCCATAGATCGTTCCGGCGGTGTCAAAGTGGATGCGTATGGAAAAACCAATATCGACAGTATTCACGCCGTTGGCGATGTCACTCATCGCATCGCGCTGACCCCGGTAGCCATCCGTGAGGGCGTGGCACTTGCCAAAACGCTGTTTGGCCCCACACCCATAGCAACAGACCTGACTACCGTGCCTTCTGCGGTGTTCAGCCAACCGCCTGTAGGTACCGTAGGACTGACCGAGGAGCAGGCACTTTCTCAGTGCAGCGAAATTGATGTCTACACTAGCATCTTCAAAAACATGCGCCACAGCCTGTCGGGGCGTGACGAACGCACCCTCATGAAGCTCATCGTGGACAGTGCGAGCCAGCGGGTGTTGGGCGCCCATATGGTGGGCAGCGATGCGCCGGAGATCATCCAGGGCCTGGCCATCGCCATCCACATGGGTGCCACCAAAGCCGATTTCGATGAGACCGTGGCTCTGCATCCTTCGGCGGCCGAAGAGTTTGTGACCATGCGCGACAAGATCAGTAAAAAGAGAAGCAATGACCTGTCTTCGTTCAGCAGAAAGTCTTCCGATAAGACTTGAATGAGGCAAAGAAGCAAATTGGCGAGAGATAATTCTTGTCTAAGAGTTGGGTCGCCAATATTCGCTTTCCCAAACGCTGGTCAGGCTGCGCTAATGGCGCAAAATAATTTGCGCAATTTTTTCAGCGATCGTGTCCGGTGCGAACTCATGGAAATCACTGTTGGCCAGGACGGCAACAAATAATTCCTCATTTGGGAAGCGCAACGTGGCTGCACTGAAACCACCAATATCACCGCCGTGTTCAAGCGTATTGCTACCACCGAGTCCGCGAATGAACCATCCAAAGCCGTAGCCAGTATGGCCGCCACTATTTAGAGTGTGATCTCTGGCCATCAGGTCCCAGGATTTGCGTCTAAGGAGCGTTCCATTTGTGATGGCATTGTCCCAGCGCACAAGGTCGTCAACACTGGTGCGCATGGCCCCCGCCGCAAACGGCCAACTCATACTGTAATAGGGCACTTTGATGATCCCATTTCTGCCTCGCGTGTAACCAATGGCAGTAGCAACAGGACTCGCAGCGCTTTCGATCTCGGTACTGTGCATTTGAAGGGGTTGAAAAATCTGCTGCTGCATGAAATCCTGGTAGCTGATACCGGACACCTTTTCAATGATTGCTCCGAGTAAAAAATAGTTGGAATTACTGTACGAAAAGCGTTGACCCGGCTGAAACTGGAGTGGAGTATCCTTAAAAAATGCTATGGCATCATCGACGTTCACGTCTTTTTCCAACACAGAACCGAATTGCGGCAACTCCGTGTAATTTCGGATACCGGACGTATGCGTCAACAGATTTTCAATGGTGATGTGACAGCCATACTCAGGATAGTCGGGGATATGGCTTCCGATCTCGTCCGCTAAAGAGATCTTGCCTTGCTCGGCAAGCAACATGATTGCAGCGGCGGTAAATTGCTTCGTAACAGAGCCCGTGCGCAGGGGAAGTTCTGGTTGCAGTGGTACTTTCGTCTCTGCATTCGCCACCCCATAGGCTTTGCGGAACAAGATGATGCCGCGCTGCGAAACAATGACGGTTGCGCCTGGCTCTCCGAGGTTGAAATACTTAGATAGCATCTCATCAATTTCATGCGCGAGAACGTAAGTTGTAGCGGTTTCATAGATGTCGGGTGTGATGTCCCCCGACTGATCCCGTGCGGATACAGCTAAAGAAATAAGCGTCAACGACAGCGAGATGAGAAAATCCGCACTGGGAAACCTAACTTTTTTCACTAAGGAGTTTTGCCAGTTCGACCGCAGCTGCATTCAACGCCAATTCAGCCGCTGCCAATGCCGAGAACCTAGCTTTGAATTCAGTGATTGGGACGAAATAGGCATGCGCCATGCTTGCGAGTGGTTGTAGCGTCTGTGCATCCAAGACTTGAATTTCCACGGCAGCACCGCCACGATCAAGAGGCACTGTCAAAAACACGGATGTTAAAACGTTCAACGCAGGGTTCACAGACTCGACTCGGGTGATGACTGCCTGGATAACCACCGGGTGTCCGCCTGCACTTCGCGGCAGCGCTTCGGCTTCCCTGGAAATGGCTGTTTTCAGCGTAGAAATTAATCGTGCTCTTTCATTCTCAGGAACCCCTGCATCGATTGGCATGGCCCATTCAACCGAAATAGAGCGGACCTGATGTGGGTCTACGGGAGTAGGGGATCGATAGTAGGCCGTGCTGCCATCTTTCGAGGTCATCATCTCGCTTCTATTTTTCAAGAACCCGGTGTCGGTAGCTTGCATGGTCGAGCAGGCCGCCAGGCCAGTCACAGATACAAGAAATAGCAGTCGTATGGCGCGGGCAATGAGTGACTCAGAATTCGGTAAAAGTTTCATGATTGAAAGTGGTAAAAGTAGTTGGACAAAAAAGAGTGAGCGATAAGGTTTAGTAGGTATCGCTGGTGTGGATATCGACTAAGGCTTGACCGTCGCGAACTTCGCACTTCAACAAGTAGGTTTCCCCCACCAGCAACAACAGGGTCTTGCTGGGTCGGTAGCTCGTAAAGCCGTTAAAGCAATAGACCTGAACTTTGTACTCTCCAGCCAGTACCTGAATTTCTCTCGGGTAATCCGTAAAACCAGGTATACCGAACTGCTTCTCTTCGCCTGGCCCCGTGGTGTCAAGTTTTGAGTAGCCCCGAATGGTTGTATGGAAGTCATCGGAAAACGGCTTCCCTATAAAGCCTTTGATGACTGCAATGCCAGTTGTACCCTGAACGTCTCCGGCATATTGTTTGGTCGGCGTCATGAATCCGCATGCACCAAGCATGCTTGCCGCCACTGTGGCGATGAGAATATTTTTCATGTGGTTCCTCTATACAAACTCAAATTTCGTGGCGAGCACCTTTGGATGGCCATCTCTGCGACAAGCAAATTGATCAGCCATGCCAAGCTCATCAGCACGTCACGTTGCAACATGCTGGGTTGACCGATGAGAAGCATCCAGGGCAAAAGCACCACGACTTGCATGCCAGCACCTTGACCCAGTGCAAAAGTGCGAATCATCCAGGCACGGTGCGTGGCAATGTCGCCTTGTTTGACCGCGGCCACCGCCAGAAAAATAGAATGCAGCATTGCAACGCTCACGAAAACGCGCACTGCGCAAAGCAAACCGCCCTGCAATTCGGGTGGAATTGGGTACATGACCGTCATCCACAAACCCGTCAGTGCAGTAAAGATTCCGCTTGTAACCACTATGCGCCCCGAGACCCTGTGCCATCCGGGGTTTCGTTGGCGTAGCCCAGAAGAAAACTGGAAAGCGCCTAATATTGAAAACAAGCTCGCGCTAAGGACATGCACAATCACAGGGAAGGGTGCCGCCACGAATCGGGCGTTCTCGGTGCTGATCTCTGGATTGCCGGTAAGACCCACCAGGCGAGCAATTCCAGCAGCTAAGGGGATTGCGCTGATAACCAGTAGCACCAGCGGTACCTTCCAGTCGATTTGCGTGGCGTTTTTCATCAAAGGAGTTTATGAACGGAGCCCACTTTTGTAACCGTACTAAGGTATGGTTCTGCATGCACTTTGATGCACCTGACGCCTTTTCAGGGTCAAACCTGCGTCGTTTCGCGCCTGGATAGGTTCCCTATGTCAACAGCCCTACTGGCCACCAAGTTCTTCGCGCCGCCCCGTCCAGCCCATGACATTTCTCGCCCATTCCTGACCAAACGTCTGGACGAGGGCCTCTTGAGTAAGCTGACACTGGTGTGCGCGGCTGCAGGGTTCGGGAAATCCACCTTGGTTAGCCAATGGGCTCAGGATTGCCCGTACCCAAGCGCCTGGCTATCGCTCGACGTTGATGACCGCGATCCCAACCGTTTTCTCGAATACCTGGTTGCTTCATTGGAGGTGATTTCTCAAACCGTTGGCTCCGGCTTGGCGGCTTTGTTGAGGGGCTCTCCGCCCGCCTCGGCAGCGACTGTTTTGACCTTGTTGGTGAATCAGCTATCGAAGATTCCCGGCAAGCTGGTGCTGGTGCTGGATGACTACCATCTGGCGGCCAGTGCAGGCGTCAACGAAACCCTAGTGTTTTTGATCGACCATATGCCCGCGCAGTTACACCTGGTCGTCGTCAGCCGGGAGGAGCCCCAAATTCCGTTGGGGAGGTTGCGCGTTAACGGGCAAGTGGCAGAGATTCGTCAACAGGACCTCCGTTTTGGGTTGGAAGAAGCTAATGAGTTCTTCAATCAAGTCAGTAATATCAGTCTTTCCAAGACCCAGATCCACGCCCTGGAAACGCGCACAGAGGGATGGATTTCGGGTTTGAAATTGGCGGCCATGTCGCTCAAGATGCACCAGGACCCTGAGACCTTCATCGCGTCTTTCTCGGGTAGCCATCACTTCGTGCAAGACTACCTGATCGAAGAAGTCTTGCATCAGCAGCCCGACGATGTTCAGTCTTTTTTGCTTCGTACTGCGGTGCTGGATCGACTGTGTGGCCCCCTGTGTGATGCGGTATTGCAAAGCCACGGTGGGGAACAAGTCCTGAATCAGTTGGGTCTTGCCAATCTATTCATCGTGCCTTTGGACTCCGAGCGACGGTGGTATCGGTATCACCATTTGTTTTCCGACCTGTTGCGTCAACGTCTAGGTCAAAGAGAATCCGCTGCGCCACTTCACCGCCGTGCCAGCCAATGGTATGAGGACCAGGGCATGGAGGTTGAGGCCTTCCATCAAGCTACTCTGGCAAACGATATTACGGGCGCCATGCGGTTGATCGAAGGTAATGGCATGCCCCTGTACTTTCGTGGTGTGACCGCGCCTGTAGTGCAATGGCTTTCATCTTTGACGACCACAGTTTTGGACAGCAACCCGTTCCTTTGGGTGGTATTCTCCTGGTCGTTGCTGTTTTCCGGCCAACCAGGCCAGATTGAAGAGAAGTTGTCGGGTGCTGAAGCCGCCATGTCCAGTGACCCGCAAGATTCATCGACCACGGACACCTTTGGCCAAATTGCAGTCCTTCGGGCCTGGCTGGCGGTATACCGGAACGAGGCTGAAGCGATTTATGACCATGCGAGCCGAGCATTGGCGCTATTGAACCTTGAGAGTCGCCCCGCCCGTACCGCCGCCCATTGCGCCTTGGGGGTCGCCCAAATGTTTCGCGGTGAGCGGGCCAAGGCTAGTGCGGCGTTCTCTGAAGTGATCGGCGCGGGTTTATCTTCTGGAAATGTCATGTTTGCCGCGGTCGCATCAACCGCTTTGGCCGGTATTCAAGCGACTGATTACCAACTCCATTCTGCGGCTGCCACCTACCGCGAGGTCATAAAAATGATTGGCGACCCAACCCATGTGCTGGGTTTCGAGGCCCATCTTGGGTTGGCCAAAATTCTTTACGACTGGAACACCCTGGACGAGGCTGAGTCACTTGCGCTACTGTGTAGCGAGCTTGTCGTCCTGACTAAAAACAGATCCGAAATTGGGGCTGATCTGCTGCGCGCGCGCCTGCTGAGCGCCAAACAAGAGCACATGGAGGCCGAAGCCCTGCTCGCCCGAGCCGATGGGCTGACAAAAGCGGGGCAATTGACCGATCGCCAGCGAGAAGCGACCGACTTGCGGGTGCTGCAGATGCTGCGACGCGGCGACCTAGAAAAAGCGGCTGACTTGGCACGCGCACATCAGCATCCCGCAGGCATTGCCAGAACACTATTGGCACAGGGCAAGGGGTTGGATGCATTGCGGACTATCGAAGTCCTCAGGGGCACTATGGAAGCAGAGTTCCGCTCGCAAGATGCGCTCAAGGCCATGGTGGTGCAGGTCGTCATTCACCATGCCATCGGACAAGTTGACAAGGCCCGGCAACTGCTGCACGAGTGCGTGACGAAAGCGCAATCTCAAGGGTCTATCCGGCTCTTTGTGGATGAGGGCGCACCTATTCAAACACTGCTAAGTCAGCTGACGCATGAAACGGGGATCGCACCATATGTTTCACAGCTACTGGACGCGTTCGGCACGCAGGCGACTCAAGAGAAACGTGTCGCTGAGCCTGCTACAGCCACCTCATCCCACTTGCCTCTTGGCACCTTCAGCGATCGCGAATTGGAAATTCTCCGCCTGATTCAGGAAGGCCATTCCAACCAGAAAATCGGCGAACGGTTGTTTTTGTCACTGAGCACGGTCAAGTGGCACAACCAGAATATCTTTTCCAAACTGGACGTTCAACGGCGGACCGAAGCGGTTGCACGGGCAGTGCAATTGAAATTGCTATAAGTGCACGCCGCATTACAGCGGGAGCAAAAAACCATACTTTGGTAGGGTGACCAGAAGAGATACCTTGCCTAAACTTCGTGCCTGACAACTCCAACACCATCTGGAATAGCAAATGACCAACCATCTTCGGCGCATCCTGACCTCACTGGCCACACTACTCGTCGCAGGACACGCGTTCGCCTACGAGGCCGGCTGGATGCAGATTCAGACCGCTGGTACGACACCGGATGCGCCTATGACGACGGTCGCGCTGTACTACCCGACGATGGCCGCGCAGCGAGCCATCGTAATGGGACCATTCGCGCTTGACGTCGCAATTGGCGGCAAGCCCGTTGACAAGGTCAAGGCGCTGATCCTGCTAAGTCATGGCATCGGCGGCAGCGAGCTCGGGCACAGCGTCCTGGCGCAATCCCTTGCCCGCAACGGTTATCTGGTCGCCGCACTCCGCCATCCTGGCGACAACTGGCAGGATCGGTCTCTGATCGAGAAAAGCCCTGAGCGCTACTTTGACGAGCGGCCGCGGCAAGCTTCCCGGGTCATCGACGCGATCTTGGCCAATCCAGCATGGAAGGATCGGATTGCGACCGACAGCCAAGGGCCTCGCGTGGGTGCGCTTGGGCACTCGGCCGGCGGTTACACGGTGCTGGCGTTGGCGGGAGCCAGGCCGGATTTATCCCGCATGAAGCAGCACTGCCTGGCCGAAGCGTCCGAAGACCCGATCTTCTGCGGTATGGGACGCTCGGGGGACGCGATGCAGCCATTACCAACGGCCACGCTTTCTCTCAAGGACGAGCGCGTTCGGGCGATCGTCGCGATGGCCCCGACGGGTGTGCTGCTCTCCGCCGAATCGCTCGCCACGGTTAGGACGGCAACCATGATCTACGAGGCAGAGTTCGATCGTTTCCTGGTGCCACGATTTCATGCCGAGTGGGTCGCCAGCAATCTGCCTGCGCCGAATCTGCATCGGGTGCCCAACGCCTGGCACTTTGCCTTCATGGATGTGCCCAGCATGTCCATCCCAAGCCCGGACGGCGACGTCGCCGCGGACCCGCCGGGTTTTGATCGTAATGCGTTCCTGAAGCAAATTGCCGTCGAGATTACGGCCTTCTTCGACAAGAACCTTCTCTAGCCGATTCAGGTAATGGTTGTAGGGTTATTCGCAAGTGAGAAAGCAGTTAGCGCTTCTGTCTGGCCGTCAAAAACTTGCAATGTCTACCCGATGGCTACGAATAGCTACTTTCCCCTTTCTTAGCCGTCAGCAGTAGGCGCATAGTTTGTGGCCATGGCCACGACAAGCTGGTTCAGAACATCCCTATTCGACATCAATCTCAACGTCGGGTATCTCCCGCCCATGGCATTGAATTCCTGAATCAGCGTCATCTTTCACATGTTGCAGTATCTGTTTTCGATGACCCAATACGCAACTCAACTTTTTACTCTTGCCTCTGGTGCAGTCGCTATATTCCAATTGGCGCTTGTGCTGGGCGCTCCATGGGGTGAACTCACACTGAGCGGAAGGTGGAGAGACCACCGCCCACCCAAGATCCGTTTAATTGCAATTTTCTCAATAGTTCTTCTGTGTTGCTTCAGCGCCATCATTCTCTCGAGTTCAAATAATGACGTACCGCTCTTTGATTGGCATGTTCACCCACTTGCATGGGGCATTGTTGGCTACTGTGTAACAGTAATAGGGGCTCTGGTCGTTCGGATGGAGATCAACGACTTGGCGTTTTATGACCGCCTCACGCGCTTACCCAATCGCCGCTTGATCCTTGTCCGCCTGGAGCAAGCGATTGCCGCAAATTTTAAAAACAAGAAATATGGCGCCTTGCTGCTGGTCGACCTTGACCAATTCAAGACGCTCAATGACACGCGAGGTCATGAGTTGGGTGACTTGCTGCTGCAGCAGGTTGCAAAACGTCTGCCGAGTTGTGTGCGCGAAGGCGACACGGTGGCCCGGATCGGCGGCGATGAGTTCATGGTGATGCTGGTTGATCTGAGTGAAAACGCGGTGGAAGCTACGACCCAGGCCGAGCTCGTCGGCAAAAAAATACTGGCAACGTTCGAGCAATCATTCCAACTCAACGAGTCGGAGCATCGTGCAGCCGCCAGTATTGGCGTCACGCTGTTTGGCGGTGCCCAAATCGAGGTCAAATGCGAGCCCTTCAAACGAGCTGAGCGGGCCATGTACCAAGCCAAAGAGGCGGGCCGCAATACCTTGCGTTTCTACGATGCACAGATGCAAGCAGTGGTGACCGTTCATGCAGCACTGGAAGCGGATTTGCGCATGGCGGTGCAACAGGGTCAGTTCCACCTCTACTACCAGGCGCACGTCCATGGCGAGCAGATCACCGGGGTTGAAGCGCTGGTGCGTTGGCTGCACCCCCAGCGCGGCATGGTGTCACCTGCCGAATTCATCCCTCTGGCCGAAGAGAGCGGATTGATCCTGCCGTTAGGAAACTGGGTTTTGGAAACAGCTTGCACACAACTGGCCCTTTGGAGCGAGGACCTGGAGTTGGCTCATCTCACGGTGGCCGTGAACGTCAGTGCCAGACAGTTCTACCAACCTGACTTCGTAGAACAGTTGTTGGCGGTCATTGAGCGCACAGGTGCGAATCCCAAGCGACTCAAACTCGAACTGACCGAAAGCATATTAGTGTCTGATGTGGAGGGCATCATCGCCAAAATGACTGCACTCAAGCTGCGAGGGGTGAGCTTTTCGTTGGACGACTTTGGCACCGGTTATTCATCGCTTTCTTACTTGAAGCGACTCCCGCTTGATCAACTCAAGATCGATAAGGGTTTCGTGCGTGACATTCTGGTTGACGCCAATGATGCTGCAATAGCCAAGATGGTGATTGCGCTGGCCGAGAGCCTGGGTTTAACCGTGATCGCCGAGGGCGTTGAGACCGAGGGACAACGGGATTTCCTGGCTAGTTTGGGCTGCCATGCGTACCAGGGGTATCTGTTCAGCAGGCCGCTTCCCGTTGAAGAAATTGAGATTTATGCCAAGCGCAAATAACAAATGGGCTCTATGTAATAGACTGCTAACAGTTTCTAATGGGGATACAGGTAAGGTCTACGGAACGCTGCCTGTCATGATCGTTCCGCTGTCCAAACGCCGGACAGCAACGAAACTGGGATCCCCGTTGAGCAGACAGCTTTCATTGTATTGCTCTGGCGATAAACGACGACCAGCGAATTGCCGCTGGACAGCATCCAAAATAACAAAATTAGGCTGCCCGGAAGCGGGCACCGGCAGTCGTCGGCTTGCGCTGCAGACCGGTCTCAGAATTCGATACCGCAAATGTCAGAAATGTGATGAAAAAGTCACCAATTGACTGTCCCCTTTATGGAGCTTGGCAGTCAAACGGTCATAAATACACGTTGCGCATTATGACCATATCGGGTTTACATTTCATTAGCTTGATCGTCGATAAGGGATAACATTAACGCACTCACTTCCGTCAGAAGAGAGAATGTAGTTCCTAAATCACAATAGTGGCGACTGAACAAGGGAGGCGTCCTCTTCAAGCAAGTAAGCCGTTTGGATTTCTTGTAACCGTCGTCTTATCTGGCGCTCCGTTTCGAGCACACGAATTAATTCCCCAATATTTATGCGATCTGACTTCTGATCAAATCTTTCAAGCGATCGCGTTATCGTGACGTTCATTTCAAAATTAACCTCTGTCGCCGCAGCAAGTTGCAGCAGCTTCCCCAGTTGCGGGTCTGCAATTGGATCGAATGTGAACTTCAGTTTTCGTCCTATTAGATTTATTAGAGCCATTGCGCTGGGGTCCTCGGCCCAGATAATGGTTGCCTTTCCCGCCTGCTCATCGATGTCGCAACTGTGGATAGCTGCTCTAATTTTATGAATACTTCCAGAGCCCAACTCCTTTGGTGCTCTCTTAATCACAGGTAAAAATTCACCCGTCAAGATTTCAATGGGCGCCTCACTCCCACTTGAGTGAAAGAGAAGTTGTTTGACCGTCTCCTGATCAGCACATGTTGAAAGTAAATTTTTATAATCTTCATAAGTAGGAATTGTATTTTCGTGAGGCTGAAGTTCGTTATATACGTGTTTAGCATCCGCATGGGATTGAATGAGCTTTTTTGCCTCATCTGACTTGATGCTTTCTTGATCGAATAACGCAAATGTCGCCTGATTTTTAGGTATGAGAAACAATGAAAGAATGACATCACTGGCAATTGAAGTTTTCATGGCTACAGCATATTTTGTTGGGTCACCTACTTTGTTCATTAGTAATAAAACAGATGTGTCAAATGCTTTCAAAAAGTCCGCTCCAGAAACGGCTTTCATTCCATCAAATATACGTTCTGCTGCTGCATATATTTTTGGATCGAGTCTTGTCATAGCTACCATTACTTGGTCTGCATTTCTAATTTCTTGATTCATACGTTCTTTGTTCATTTTTACTACTCTTGAAGATTTATAAGGCACTCAGAAACAAGAAATACAAGCGTATTTTTTCTTGTTTCATTAATTGAAATTTAAGTTTTTATAGGATTTAAATTGCGACACCTTTCGCTGCAATTGCAGCAGAAATCGCTGCTCTGACCAAAACCGTGACACGTCCTGTACTAACACGGCTTCCTGGTGAAGACATTAATCCCACCTGAATCAATGGGTAGTGCCCTAAGTTCTTATCTAATGGGCCAAAGACAACCCGTGGCCGAAGCGTGTTCATAGCATTCATGTCCAGGGGCACTGGGTACTTCGAGCTAAAGCGGACATATAAAAATACAGAGTCTGGAAGCGCCGTCGCATGTATTCCTAGGCGATCCTGAAGTTGGGCAGGTGTAAGGTCTAGTTTTCCTACATACTTTCGCCGCACATCTAAATCCTCTGCCATCAACTTCAGCGTGACAGCCGGGATTTCCACCAAATGATTGACTATCTCTTGAGCTAGGGACGACTCGCTCATGCTCAGATCAGCTTTTAAACCACCCGGTTTCGCCTTCCCTCCGCGGCGTTTATGCAAATCACTGATATTGATTCCCTGATCACTAATGGCCGTCTCAAGCTGCGTGGATAGGGATTCGGCAATACCGAATCGGTGAGAGGCATCCAACTGCGTGCGACCTGCGAAACGTGCCAGTCCGCTTAATGTAAGCGTTGCGATATCCTTCTTTTCTAACTTTCCACTGCTGCCTGGAATGACCAGTGGTAAAGGCTGTCGGCGTTCAAATACGGGCAGTTTCATGTGAGCACTACGTGCGCCTCCCAGGTAATCCCAGGCGTCAAATTCTTCGCCCGCTCGGGCATGTGCACTACGGTAGGGCTCGCTCGATCCCAAGCAGCCCTTGAGGTAGGAGGTAGACGGGGTGAGCAAGGACAATTCACATCGCAGTTCGTGGCAAAGTATCATCGGCCATATCGAGGCGTAGTAAATGAGAAATGTAGAAATGTGGCCATGCCCAGTTTCCAACACTGAACGCATGCAGTGGGTATAGTCAAGCAGGATGTCGCCACGACAGAATTTCGCACCATGCTTGCATCCAAACATGGAAACCGCCATTTTTTCCCAATCAGGCCACGCCAGACGGCAGGCTGCGCTGGCCCGGCAACTATGCCGACGAATGGAAGGATCCCTGCTTACCAGAGTCATGGCATCCATGACGACCCGTTCAACGGTTCTTTGAATGTCCCAGTTGTCGCAGTTAGAAGATATAAACAAAGCGTTGCCGGTGCTGGTGATCATTTCAGACTGTGTCATTAGGAGGACATCAGCGATACTTGCTGGCAGTGTTGTCAGTCTCACAGAATTCGACGACTTGGTATTGCTGTATCCCTGGGTTCGGACGGCAAGTTTTTTGCTGGCACGCGTCACGCATTTCACAGGCAGTGTGTCCAACTCGCCCGCACGCAGGGGCGCGTATTCCAGCAAGTCAATGAATATTTCTGCCCGCTGCCGCAGAAGCGGCCATTCCTTCAACTGCTGCTGGACCACCGTGCGCACCGCTACGAAATCTTTGGTCAGGACGGCTGATGCGGCAGCCGACTTACGCATGCCGTCATATGAGGCAACCCCACGCTCTGTGAAAAGTCTCTCTGGGATCGCCCATCCCAGCGCTTTTGCCGTCCGCAGAAATCTTCGAAAACCAAAAAATTTCATCGCTTCGGCTGCATCTGGTGTGGCGGCTTTCGAACGCATCTTTGCCATGGAAAGCATGGCCCACTCCTCAAAATCACAGTCGGTCCATTTTGAGACATCATCCGTGACATCCAGCAACTCGAGTGCATCAGCCACCTCAGACCAATAGGTATGCAAAGAACTGAATTCTCGACCGTCACTGTGCGTTTCTATATGCAGGCGCGCCTCCTCACGCAGTACCTGCACTGCGCACTCGGCGGGTTTGTCACCCTTGGTGTCAATCATGTCCAGGCGCTTGATGAGAATCACCGCGCGCCGCTCTTCCTCGCCCAGCTTCTTTTTTGTATCGCCAACAACATTGAGGCATCCTCCGACCGCGGCGATTGTTTCCCTCCTAAACGCCCGTGTCCTATAGCCCTCATGCTTGATTGGTCTGAATCCAAACAATTCCCCGGCATTAGCCACGACAATTTCTGGCGAGACCATGCGTAGCAATGACTCCCTGTTTAGCGTTGCGGCTGGGATTGCACGCGAAGCTGCCGCAAGGATGCAAGGCGAGATATGAAAACGAAGCCAACGCGATACAAATGAACCGTACACCAGAAATGCATCTGCGTCATCCGCAGGCCATTGAACGACTGTGATGTGCTTCCTGAGCCAGGCGCCGCTGCTGGCCGCGACGCGCATGAAGTCCGGTGTCATTGTCAAGTCTGCATTGGAAAGCGCGACCACCGTGGGCGCTGTGAGTGGCACGATTATTTCATTCCCGCAGCGTTCGCGTGTCCATGCGGCACAAGTAGATTTACCGATGCGGCCAAAACTGCCTGTCCATCGGGCACAGATATTTTTCAAATCCCAAGGGTGGATTCCGTCAAATGTGGCTGCAGAAATAGCCCATTCAGCACCCGCTTCGCCGTCAAACATTTCTTTGGTGAGGATGCCTCTCACCTGGTTGACGACCAGAACTGATGTCAAGGTCAGGCGATCTGCAGGAGCAGGCAAAATACGACCGTCTTCTCCCCTTGAAGGATTCAAGTAAGGATCTGATTTGACAGACGGCGATTTGAGAGCAGTTAATCGATAATTTTTCGCTAGATGTGGGGTGGCGCCGGTGGGTACAGGAGCAAGAGCCAGCTCATCAAAAATAGCCTGCAGGGCTTGCTTAACTGCTGCCAATGCCCGCTTCGGAGAAACAGACATCGAGTCAGAAAATACTTCAACACCTTGTCGGCCATGCCCTGTCAACGAGCAGATTGTCCAGAGCGGCGCGCCGAGGATCGCTAGCTCGGAGATCAGGAAGTGGCGACCTATGTTCCGTGGTCGATGGAACAGTTCCTTGCTGATCAGGTCAAGTGAACCGGGCTGGATGATGACACGCTTCAAACGAATTCTGGCACCACGGGAAACAATTTTCATCTCAAAAAATGCTGAACTTTGCGGCGAAAGTTCGGCAATGCAGTCGGCACCATTGAGAAGCAAAGGCGATTTCAATTCACTTGCTTTTTCCTCCAGCATTTTGAGATCTGCTTGCAAGGCGGCAAGGATGCTGGAAGCCAGAGGGGTGTTGGGGACGATTCGATATGCTTTGTACCTGTCTGTGTCTTTGTCCCCAAAGAGAAAATACTCTGGATGGGTCAGTAGCGCTTCAAAGGTTAGGCGTGCAAGCCTTGACGCCCGATTTGCTGTCACGGTCACGAAGCTCAAAAGACGGGTACGTATCAGTACATTCCAGCTCTCGACAAGTTCGCCGACAGACGTCGCCGAAGATACCTTTTCGGCGGCCGCTAGAGCTTGACTTTGTAGGAGTCGCCAGCCTTGACAGAACTCATGCCTGGAGATTCCATTTTCTGATCCAACTACTTCATCAAATTCCTCAATTTGCGAATCGTCAGTTTCAAACCCAAGGTATTTATCAACTTCCCGCTGCTTAGCGCGCAAAAAGCGGGCGTTTAAAGTAATGTAGTGGAGCATCCCGGGAGGGATAGTGGTGAAGTCAAGCGCCACAAAAGCAGCGAGCACGTCCGAGCCAGTGACAAACCTAACCGCTTGACCTTGCGAGCTCGAGAATCTTGCTGCGTAGGCGCCATGGACTTCCCCTGCTTGTAGTCGCAAAAACTTTCGGTACGACTTAAGCCAATGGGTGATTTCATCTGCAGTTCCGATAACACCCAGCAATTCACTGAGGGTGCGCGCACTGGGGTGTTTAGCTTGCTGCAATTTGAGGTATTCAGCTACTCGACGGTCAACTGCAAGCCGGATGTAGTTTGGGATCATCAAGGCCGTGTCGGATTGCTGCTTGGTTAATCGAGTCGCATTCCAGACCACTTCACCCTTCAATGCGTCTAGCCAAATGTCGCCATTTGGGACCAATGGAATGGTCAAAGCGATCCGCGGCGAAAGCCCGGTCTTCACTGAGCAGATCGCAAAACACGCAAACCCCTGCTCCCGGTCACCACAAGTATCAAATTTACGCAGAACATTGCGGCATATCTCTGCAAGGTCTTGTGGAGGAAGTTGATGCCAGACGCCACTGATCCCAAAGCGATCTAGGTAGCCTCTTTTCTCACATGATTTAATGATCCATGGGATAAGCGTGTTCTTTTTGCGAGGCTCATCGTTCCGAGGCGACGATTCGCCAGCGGTGCCAATCACCTGGGGGTCATCAGTGCAGTCTTCAAAATCATCGTCATCATTACTGAGTGCATAGACTTCAGTGAATGAAGGATTCGCCGTTCCGCCAAGGCTGTTGACTGCCGGCAATTCAACCTTAAGTGCACGACGCATGCTAGCCAAAAGTTCAGAGATGCGCGGGGGAAGATTGGCTGCTTCACCTGCATTCACGATCTGAAACTCGGTGACGGGAAAGTCTTCAATTAAACTCTTCCAAGCTGGGTCCATCCCTTTTCGTTCAAGCCCAAGCCGTCGCAGCGTTTGCCAGTCCTTGCAACATTGGCTTGCTACAGTTGTGTTGGTGGCGACTGCCTCGAGAAAATAGAGCCCTAGCAGTCGGTCCAGTCGTTCAATAACGTTCTGCGGGAGGGAGCACGCGACGGGGTTGAGAAATGTCCTGAAAGTTTCGGAGTTCTTTGACCCGGCCGTCGTTGTGCTCAGCATCGGGATCGTTAGCGACAAAATGTGGGCCCGCTTGTGCAGTCCGCGCACAACGCCGGCCCAATCGCTGGTCCTTTCAAGTGGATCTTGCCCTTCAACCTTATCTAAACGTCGGATTGCGTTTCCTAGGGCCGTGACTATCCCTCCGAAGTTAAGCGGATAGCCCAGAGCCTTCATCACTCGGAGTTCATCAAGGGAGAGTGATTCCCTGAAGCCTTCAATGGCTAGCGCCACTGTGGCAGTTTCAGTTCTACTATCAAATTTTAGTTTCATTACTTTTCCAAAAATACAATTTCCGGGCGCGCCGGGTCGTGACCGATGCGTTGGTCTATTTTTCGCGCGGAACAAAGCCGTGCAGTTCTGCGGTCGGGTTGCTCAAATGAGTAATCCGCCCACATGGGGGAGTACGTTCACGCCAGCCTCAGGCCGACAACGTGGCGTCGTGCCGGGCCTGAGCACAAAGGTTCAGTCCGAGCGAGGAGCGTCGCGAGCAAGCGCGACGTTGCGACCAAGCCAAGGGCAAGGTGCGGGGCAGTGTCAACACTTAAGAGTGGACACTCGTGCTAGCCTTGTCGGCTGTGAGCCGATGGGCCATCGAGACAGTTGCACTAGCGTGCATCTCACTTTTTACAATCAGTTCAGCAAGGGCTGACCGATTGGCGTACCGCACATGAAGTGCCGGTACTGATGTCTGGTCCAAGCTTTCACTGGAACCACCGACCAAGAAGTCGGCTTGACAAGCGCAGGACGAACTATTCAGTTCAACCTACTGGGGGCTTGTCTGCCAGAAACACTTCGAAAAGTGCCCAAGCAGGGCTTTTTTGATACCGAGGAAACTCCCCCGGCGGCAGACCACAAGGATCTGCATTGGTTTCGCCGCATTCGCTGCTAACTACAAGATAGTTTCGAATTGGGTGCACCACTGAGCCAGCCAATTCAATTCATTCTCATAATCACCACAGTTAGTATCTCTTAGCTGCATGCAAAAGTTACGTCCGTAATAAGGGCATAAATGCTGCTATTGCAGAACGTTTTTCGAAGTTGCCACGCGTTTTGAATCCTTGCCTGCATCATAAATAATTAACATTGTAAAATTAATACTTAGTGTTAAAATTTCAATAATGATTTTACGACAAGCAGAGACAGTTGTTCGCCAGAAGTTGACCCAAACCCCGGCGGTGGTTTTATTAGGACCACGCCAAGTGGGAAAGACCACCCTGGCAAGACAGATCGCCAGCAACTGGCATGGTGGCGCTATTTATCTGGATCTTGAACGACCAGCAGATCGACTCAGGCTGGAAGACGCCGATGGCTACCTGCGCGCTCAACAGGGCAAGTTGGTCATCATGGACGAAATTCATCGTGCACCGGGTGTGTTTGAAGTCTTGCGCGGCATCATTGATGACAATCGCCAAGCAGGAATGCGTAGCGGCCAGTTTTTATTGCTGGGCTCGGCTGCACTGGATTTGATGCGCCAGTCCAGTGAAACACTGGCCGGACGTGTTGCTTATCTGGACATTACTCCGCTAACCATCACGGAAGCCGAAACGGCCAGCATCAATGATGCTGACCTGTGGTTGCGTGGCGGTTTTCCCGACAGCTTGCTGGCCACCGATGACGTACTGAGTTTGAATTGGAGACGGGACTTTATCCGAAGTTACCTGGAACGCGATGTGCCGATGTTCGCGCCCCGATTACCGGCTGAAACTATTGGCCGGTTGTGGACGATGATCGCGCATCAACAGGGCGGCTTGCTCAATCAAGCCCGTATTGCAAGCGCCCTTGGCGTGGCCAACCCGACCATTGACCGTTACATCGACCTGCTTGTTGATTTGCAGTTGGTACGTCGCTTGCGCCCATGGGGCGGCAATATCGGCAAGCGGTTGGTTAAGTCTCCCAAGGTCTACGTGCGAGACAGCGGGATCCTGCACGGACTCTTGGAAATTGAAACCCTGAACGACTTACTGGGTCACCCCGTATGCGGCCTAAGTTTTGAGGGCCATTGCATTGAAAACCTGATTCAAGCAGCGGGAAGCCGACGAGTACCGTATTTCTACAGAACCCAGGTTGGGGCTGAAATCGACCTGATATTCGAAAAAGGCGGACGTCCGGAAATCGGCATTGAGATCAAACGATCAAGCGCGCCGAGTCCAGAACGAGGATTTGCGTTGGCCTGCGACGATTTGAAAATTGAACAGCGCTACGTCGTCTACCCTGGCATTGAACGCTTTCCACTTCGCAACGGCGCTCAGGCCATTGGCTTGCAGGAGTTGTCGACTTTACTGCTGCAATAGATACCCATTAGCTTGGAGTGAGTTTTGCATTCGCGGCGGATTGCCATAAGCAAGGATTGAAAATGATACTGCTTTGGAACTATCGAATGTTTAATGAATATTAAACACAGCGTCACAAAGTTTTCAGAAGTTAATCTAAAAAAATATTACGAGTTAATAAGAAATTAAATTGACTAAATTTATTGAATTAATCTTCCGACTAATTTTTAGCAATCGAATTTAATAATGGCTTTTATACTTACTCGGCCGTAGCGGCTCGACTTGGAACTACAAAATGCAGCGTTCAAGTTATTTAAAAAAACGGGCTAATACTCACTGAATCAGGCTAAATGGGCTGATGAGATCAGCGAACTTTTTTCGTTCAGCGTGATATTTTTTTGCGTCAGTCGTTGATAGTCGTTTTAAAAAGTCACACCGCTGAATTCGTGGTTTCAGAGTGAGAATCGCATTTTTTGACGCTTAATAACGCTTCAGAACTATCAAAACCATGCGTGTTACACCGATACATTTGGGATTCGGAGGCCAATACTCTATCCACTGAGCTACAGCCGCACTTTGCTTAAAACTGCAATTGGCTGATTCTCGCACACCAACAACAATCGCTTTTCACCAGCAATAACATTGCAAAATTAACACTTAATTTCGTTATTTCAATAACGATTTCAAAACAAGCTGAGACCGTTGTTTACTCAAAGCTGACCCAGACCCGGTAGTGGTTTTACTGATTTCGCGTCAAGTGGGAAAGACCACGTTGGCAAGGCAGATCGTCAGCAACTGGCCTGATGGCTCGGTATATCTGTTTCTTGAACGACCTGCAGATCGACTCAAACTGGAAGACGCTGACAGTTAAGTCCTGCCGCAACCCTTTGCTGAGAATAAGCCACTCACCCCTAAAATTTCAGAGAACCCAACGACCTTATCTATCGCTATTCAAAAGCCAGCCGCAATGTCGTGGGTTGGCGGGTTTAGTGCTGACCTACGCCACTTGGCCTTAGCAGCATCCGCCGGATCGCCCGGAGCCGTAGCGGGCCTCCTGCCGGTTACGGATGAATTCGACCTCCGTCATGATGGGCAGTTCCGGGTGCAGCAGGCGCCGGTGCCGCACATAGGTGTCGTAATCCGGCAGGCCCACCAGCATTTTGGCGGCCTGCCCGAGGTACTTGCCGACGGTAGACAAGTCGTTGAACAACATATCAGGCGTTCGTTGCAGCGATGGCCTGGTAAGGCATCTCGCAGCTGGTGACTTTGTCGGTCTGCAGAGCCTTCATGCAGGCGATGACGGTGTAGTACAGCATGCTGACCACAACAAAGATAAAGAACACGGCCAGAGCGGCGTCCAGGTAGTTGTTGAACACGATTTGCTTCATCTGCTCAATGCTCTTGGCCGGGGCCAGCAGCACGCCTTTGTCGATGGCGGTCTGAAACTTGTTGGCCAGCGCCAGGAAACCAATTTTGGGATTGGCGTCAAACACTTTTTCCCAGCCCGCCACCAGCGTGCAGATCAGCAGCCAGCAGGTTGGCAAAATCGTGACCCAGGCAAACTGTTGGCGTTTCATCTTGAACAGCACCACTGTGCACAGCATCAGCGCGACACTCGCCAGCATCTGGTTCGAGATGCCAAACAAAGGCCACAGGCTGTTGATGCCTCCCAGCGGATCGACCACCCCTTGGTAAAGGATGTAGCCCCAAGCCGCCACGCAGAGGCCAGTGGCGATCATGCTGGCGATCCAGGAGTCGGTCTTTTTGAGGGCGGGCACAAAGGTACCGAGCAAATCCTGCAGCATGAAGCGACCAGCGCGGGTGCCCGCGTCGCAGGCGGTCAGAATGAACAAGGCTTCAAACAAAATCGCAAAGTGGTACCAGAAGGCCATCATGGCTTGCCCGCCAATCACTTGCGAAAAGATCTGGGCCATGCCCACTGCCAGCGTGGGCGCGCCACCGGCCCGCGACAAAATGCTGGTTTCACCCACGTCTTTGGCGGTCTGAATCAGCACTTCGGGCGTGATGATGAAACCCCAGGCAGAAATGATTTTGGCCGCGCCTTCAACGGTTGCGCCAATCACGGCGGGCGGGCTGTTCATGGCAAAGTAAACGCCCGGATCGATCACCGAAGCCGTCACGATCGCCATGATGGCGACAAACGATTCCATCAGCATGCCACCGTAGCCAATCATGCGGGCGTTTTTCTCGTTGTCGAGCAGCTTGGGCGTGGTGCCCGACGAGATCAGCGCATGAAAGCCCGACACCGCACCGCAGGCGATGGTGATGAAGATGAACGGGAACAAACTGCCCGACCAGGCTGGACCGGTGCCATCCACAAACTGGGTGACGGCAGGCATGCGCAGATTGGGCGCCACAAACACCATGGCCAAAGCCAAGCCGACGATGGTGCCGATCTTCAGGAAGGTGGACAGGTAATCGCGCGGCGCCAGCAGCAACCACACCGGCAGCACCGAGGCGATGAAGCCGTAGATGATCAGCATCCACGACAGTTGCTTGGCATCAAACGTAAACAGCGGTCCCCACATCGGGCTCTCGGCCACCTGCCCACCCAGAACGATCGACCCAATCAGCAAGACCAGACCCATGACCGAGACTTCGCCGATGCGCCCGGGGCGCAGGTAGCGGTTGTAAACGCCCATGAACAAGGCGATCACGATGGTCGCCGCCACGGTAAAGGTGCCCCAGGGGCTGCCGGCCAGCGCCTTGACCACAATCAACGCCAGCACCGCCAAAATAATGACCATGATGACAAACGTGCCCACCAGCGCAATGATGCCTGGCACCAGGCCCAGTTCAGACTTGACAAGATCACCAAGCGAGCGGCCGTCGCGGCGCGTAGAGACAAACAGCACCATGAAGTCTTGCACCGCACCGGCCAAGACCACGCCCACAATGATCCACAGCGTGCCGGGCAGGTAGCCCATTTGCGCCGCCAGCACCGGGCCGACCAGCGGGCCAGCACCGGCAATGGCCGCAAAGTGGTGACCGAACAGGATGTATTTGTTGGTCGGGACATAGTCCAGCCCATCGTTATGCCGCACCGCAGGCGTCGCCCGGGTCGGGTCGAGTTGCATCACCTTGTCGGCGATGTACAGGCTGTAGTAGCGGTAGGCCACCAGGTAGATGGACACCGCCGCGGTGATGATCCACAGGGCGTTGATGGTTTCACCCCGCGACAAGGCGACCGTGCCGAGGGAAAACACCCCGATCAAGGTCAGTAGCCACCACATGGCATGTTTGGAGATGAGTTGCATGAGCGCTCCTGTTGTGATTTAACGTCCGGCCTGGAAACAGGCGATTGACCCACCGCCAGAGCGGAGGTTCGCGTGCAATGTAGCGGGTTTGGATGCCCTTGGGTGCGCTATCTGGCGAGCGGTTGCCAGGCGGTTTGAGTGGCCGTTCAGCGGCCCTGAGCGGGTGCCATCAGGCGCCGTAAAAGCTCAGGAAATGAGCAGGCGGTCTTTCATTTCGCGCAAGTAACGGCGGCTGACGGGCACGCGCTTGCCGCTGTGGGTCAAAATTTCGGCCCCGCCGTTGTCCAGCAACTCAATCTCGGCGATGTGGTCGAGGTTGACCAAGTACTGTCGGTGGCAGCGCGCCAGCAGCGTGCGCTCCTGCAAAATTTTCAGGGTGAGTTCGGTGGTGCCCTGACGCTCGGCGCTCACCACCTGCACGCCCGTCAAATCGGTGTGGACAAACTCAATCTCGGCCAGCCCCATCAGACAAATGCGGTTGCGGCTGACACATGGCACCTGGCGCAGCAACTCGATCGACACCGGCGGCGCCTGGCTGGCGGGGTGTGCGCCGTTGCGCAGCCAGTTCAGGGTTTTGGCCAGGCGTTGCGGGTCAATTGGTTTGAGCAGGTAATCGGTCGCGTGCTCTTCAAACGCTTTCAGCGCGTGCTCGTCGTAGGCGGTGACGAACACAATGTGCGGCATGGCCGCCGGGTCAATCAGGCTGACCATCTCCAGGCCGCTCAGGCGCGGCATCTGGATGTCAAGAAACACCACCTGCGGGCGCAACCGGTGGATGGCGGCCAGCCCTTCAATGGCGTTGGCGCACTCCCCCAGCACGTGCACATCGGGCTCGGTCGCCAGCAACGCTTTCAGCTCATCGCGCGACGGGGCTTCGTCATCAATGATCAAGGCAGTCAGCATGGTCCCGGCCCTTCGTTAACTGGCACAGAAATAGCCACCCGCGTAAAGCGATCGCGCTCGAAGGTGACTTGAAGACCGAACGCATCGCCATAACGCAGCTTGATGCGTCGGTCCACCAGATTCATCCCCAGACCATCGCTGTCCGGTTTCGGCTGGTACAGGCCCGCGCTGTCTTCCACATTGACCGTCAGCAAGCCGTCTTGCTGCTGCGCGCTGAGGGAAATTTTGCCCGGCTCCAGCAGCTGGGAAATACCGTGTTTGATGGCATTTTCAACAATCGGCTGGAGCGAAAAGGCGGGCAACCGAAGGCTCAGTAAATCCTCCGGAATGGCGATCTCGACCTGCAGATGCTCGGCAAAGCGGGCCAGTTCAATGCACAAATAGGCGTTGACGTGCTCGACCTCTTCTGCCAGCGTGACATCGTTGTCGGTGCGCTTGAGGCTCTTTCGGAAAAAGGTGGACAGGTACAGCACCAGTTGCCGCGCCGCTTCGGGGTCGCGCCGAATCACGGCCGCCAGCGTGTTCAGGGCGTTGAACAAAAAGTGCGGGTTGATCTGCGCCTGCAACAGCTTGATTTCGGCTTGCACCAACAGTCGTTTTTGCTCCTCGATTTTGCCGGCCAGCACCTGGTTTGAGAGCAACCGGGCGATGCCTTCGCCCAGTGTGCGATTCAGCGATGAGAAAAACTTGGACTTGGGCTCGTACAACTTGATGGTGCCGAAGACCCGGTTGGCTTCCCCGCGCAACGGAATCACCATGCAGGAGCCCAGCTTGCAGTCTTTTGACACCGAGCAGCAATAGGGCACGTTGGCGCCATCGGCGTACACCACTTCGTTGTGGGCAATGGCGTACAAAGTGTGTGGCGAAGAAATCAGGGTGCCGCTCAGGTGGTGGTCGGACCCCACGCCGACAAAGCCCAACAGCTTTTCACAGTCGGTGATGGCCACAGCGCCGACGCCGGTTTCTTCCTGAATGATGGTGGCCAGGCGCGTGCAGTTTTTCTCGTTGAAACCTTGCATCAGGATGCCGACCGAGCGTTCGGCGATGCGCAAGGCCTTGGCCGAAAAGGCAATCGAATATTTTTCCAGCGTTTCGCGCCGATCCAGAATCAGGCGCATGAACAAGGCGGCGCCAAACGAGTTGGTCAGCACCATGGGCAAGGTGATCTGGGCCACCAGACGCGCCGCCTGGTCGTAGGGCTTGGCCAGCAGCAAAATAATGGTCATCTGCGCCAACTCGGCGACCAGCGTGGTGCCAAAGGCAATCATCGGATTGAGCAAGCGGTCAGCCTGATGGCGACGCAGCAAATACAGGTGCAGGGCGCCGCCGATCAGGCCCTCGGTCACGGTGGACACCGCACAGGCCGTGGCCGAGAAACCGCCCATTGAATAGCGGTGCATACCACCCGTGAGCCCGACAGCCAAACCCACGACGGGGCCGCCGAGCAGGCCGCCGAGCACAGCCCCAATCGCCCGCGTGTTGGCAATCGCCCCCTCAATCTTGAAACCCAGATAGGTGCCCATGATGCAAAAGCCGGAGAACACCACGTAGCACACCAGCTTGTCGGGCAGGCGCACCGTGACCTGCATTAACGGCGCGAACAGCGGGGTCTTGCTCAACAGATAAGCCACCACCAGGTAGACACACATCTGCTGCATGAGGTCGCCGATCAGGGCGAGATGATTGATTTCCTCAAACATGTCTTAATTCGGCTTTAGCGCTCTGTATGCCATTGAAGGGACCTGGGTGTACCGAAACCGCGCTTGGGGTGGCCGACCCCAGGGCCGCCGAAAACTGCGCTTTATCGGCGTAGACCATCAGGGTTTCCAGTTGGGCCACTTCGACGCCGTCTACCAGCGCTAGAGCCGTGACTTGCACGGCATCAGCGCCGATCTGGCGGCAGGTGATCTCAAACGTGACATCCTGCTCCGGCAGCACCGCACGCTTGAAGGCGCAACGCCGCACCGACGCCAGCACACCGATGCGTTCGCCGGGCAAGGACTGCACATAGGTATCGGCACTCAGCAAGCCGGCACCGGCCAGCTGGGTCACCGCTTCAATCAGCATGACGCCGGGCACCAGCGGATAGCCGGGGAAATGCCCCTGCACCACGGCATTGTCCAGCGGCCAGTGGGCGATGCCCGTATAAACGCGCGGGCCGCGGGCGGTCAACTGCTTGCAGGCAAATATCGGCCCCCGGTGGGGCAACAATTGTTCGATCGCCTGGCGGTCCAGGGTGAAGGGGAACTCAGGAATGGGGTTCGTCATGCTATATATAATATAGCATTAAAGCCAGACTATACGAGGGCTAGAAGGCTATTTAGCAAATATTTTCACAAGTTTTCCTTCAACCAGCATGAAACGCACAAATCGCGTACATTGACGTGCACGTCAACCTTATCCCCCCACCTTACTCAAACCAACCCCCATGAACGAACAAAGAGCGCGCCTCAAGGTTTTGAGTGCAGGCATTTTCAGCCTGCTGCTGGTACTGGGCGTTGCCCGTTTTTCGTACACCCCCTTGCTACCGCTGATGCAACAGCAAGCCGGGCTGGGCGTGGCGGCGGCGGGGTGGCTGGCGGCCATCAACTACGCCGGTTACCTGAGCGGCGCGGTATTGGCGTCCCTCATCAGCGACCTGGTGCTCAAAGACCGCCTCTACCGCATCGGCATGGTACTGGCCATCCTCAGCACCGCCGTCATGGGGCTGACCACCGATGTCACAGTCTGGGCGCTGTCGCGTTATGTGGCGGGCCTGAGCAGTTCCGCCGGCATGCTGCTGGGCACCGGGCTGATCATGAATTGGCTGATTCGCCACAACCACCGCAGCGAATTGGGCATCCACTTCTCCGGCATTGGTCTCGGCATTGCGGGCTGCTCGACGGCGGTGATGCTGTTCAGCCCGTGGCTGGATTGGCGCCAGCAGTGGTTTGCTTTTACCGCCATCGGTTGCCTGCTGCTGATTCCGGCCTTGCGCTGGTTGCCCAAACCAGACACCACCGGTCTGACCATGAGCGGGCAAAAAATGCAGGACAACCCCCCTAGCCCGCTGTACCTGCGCATCTTCATGGCGGCTTATTTTTGTGCCGGTTTTGGTTATGTGGTGAGCGCCACCTTCATCGTGGCGATCGTGAACAAATTGCCGGGGCTGGAGGGCTGGGGCAATCTGGCGTTTCTGGCGATTGGCATTGGCGCGGCGCCGGCCTGCTTCAACTGGGACCTGATCGCCCGGCGCACCGGCGATTTGAATGCGCTGATTCTGGCTGCCGTGCTGCAAATCATCGGCATTTTGTTGCCGGTAATGGTCGGTGGTTTGATGGCGGCGCTGTTTGGGGCTCTGCTGTTTGGCGGCACCTTCATCGGCATGGTGAGCCTGGTGCTGAGCATGGCGGGCCGCTATTACCCGACCCGTCCGGCCAAGATGATGGGCAAGATGACCCTCTCGTATGGTGCGGCCCAGATCATTGGCCCGGCCATCACCGGTACGCTCGCGGCCCGTTTGGGCAGCTACAACGCCGGTCTGTACTTTGCGGCCGGGGTGATGACGCTGGGCACTTTGCTGCTGCTGGCGCTCAAGGTGGTAGAGCGGCGCGATGCCGCACGCACTTTGCTGTCCGCCGGGGATAATCTGCGGCATGTCACTACTTGACCATCAACTTGAACTATTAGCCCCCGCGCGGGATGTCGATATTGGTATCGAGGCCGTCAACCACGGCGCCGATGCGGTGTACATCGGGGGCCCCTCGTTTGGCGCGCGCGCCAGCGCCGACAACAGCGTGCAAGACATTGCACGACTGGTGCGCCACGCCCACCGCTTTAACAGCCGCATTTTTGTTACGCTGAACACGATTCTGCGCGACGAAGAGTTCGAGCCCGCCCGCCAGCTGGCCTGGCAGCTGTATGACGCCGGGGTCGACGCGCTGATCATCCAGGACATGGGCCTGCTTCAAATTGACCTGCCGCCGCTGCAACTGCACGCCAGCACCCAAACCGACATTCGCACGCCTGAAAAAGCCCGTTTTCTGCAAGACGTGGGGCTGTCGCAAATCGTACTGGCGCGGGAACTGTCGCTCGAAAAAATCGCGGCGATACGGGCGCAAACCGACTGCACGCTGGAGTTTTTTGTGCATGGCGCCTTGTGCGTGGCCTACAGCGGCCAGTGCTACATCAGCCACGCCCATACCGGGCGCAGCGCCAACCGCGGCGAGTGCAACCAAGCCTGCCGCCTGCCCTACCAGGTGATCGACGACAAGGGCCGCTTTGTGGCGCACGACAAGCATGTGCTGTCGATGAAAGACAACAACCAAAGCGAGAACCTGGCGGCGCTGGTGGATGCGGGCATTCGCAGCTTCAAAATTGAGGGCCGCTACAAAGACATGGGTTATGTGAAAAACATCACCGCCCATTACCGACGGTTGCTGGACGACTTGATCGAAGAACGCCAAAGCTCGGCGCAGCCGCTGGCCCGGGCATCGAGTGGCAGCACCACCTTTACCTTCACGCCCAACCCGTCGCAGAACTTCAACCGCGAGTTCACCGACTATTTTGTGCAGGGACGCAAAGACGATATTGGGGCCATCGATTCGCCCAAGAACCCCGGGCAGCCGATTGGCTATGTGACCCAGGTCGGCCCGAATTGGGTCGAGCTGGAAACCACCGACAAGGAACTGAAATTGCACAACGGCGATGGCCTTTGCTATTACGACTTGCAAAAAGAGCTGATGGGGCTGGCCATCAACCGTGCCGACAGCGTGAACGCCGCCAAAGGGCGCTGGCGCGTGTTCCCCAACGATGCGCTGGCGGGCTTGAAGGATTTACGCAAAGGCACGGAAGTTAACCGCAACCGCGACATGGACTGGTTGCGCGTGCTGGACAAAAAATCGAGCGACCGCCGCATCGACCTGTGGGCGCACCTCAGCGACAGCAAAAACGGCATCGCCCTGACGCTGACCGATGAAGACGGCCACAGTGCCACCGTCAAGGCGCCACTGAACCGCACGCTGGCCAAAGACGCCGAGCAGGCGCTGGCCAGTCTGCGCGACAACCTCAGCAAGATGGGCACCACCATTTTTGCCACCCCCGAGGTTCAGATCGACTTGTCGCAAGCCTGGTTTGTGCCCACCTCACTGCTGAATGCGTTGCGGCGCGATGCGGTTGAGGCGCTGGAAGCGGCTCGCCTGAAAGCCTTTACCCGCTTGCCCCGGGCCCCGGCGGTGCAACCCCCGGTGGCGTTCCCCGAAGAGACCTTGACCTATCTGGCCAATGTTTTCAACCAGCATGCCCGTGATTTTTACGCCCAGCACGGCGTCAAACTCGTAGCGCCAGCGTTTGAAAGCAACCAGGAAAAAGGCGAGGTGAGCCTGATGATCACCAAGCACTGCGTGCGCTTTGCCTTGAGCCTGTGCCCCAAGCAAGCCAAAGGGGTTACCGGGGTGCAAGGCACCGTCAAGGCCGAACCCTTGCAACTGGTCAGCGGCCGCGAAAAACTCACGCTGCGCTTTGACTGCAAACCCTGCGAAATGCACGTTATGGGCAAGGTCAAGAATTTTGTCCTGCACAAAAGCAAGGAGGCTCCGACCACACCGCCTGAAGGCACACCTGTCACCTTCTTCAAAACACGTCCAAATCAAGAATTCGGTCATTGAACAGGCCCATTTTTTAATGCACGGGAGGACCGAACAGTCTGAATTAAACTAGCGCCTCTGGTTCTTGGTGTGAAACAAGCAAATAGCTTTTGATTCAGATCATGGTTCCCGCTTATATTCGACTGTTTTTACTATTCATTTAAAGGTTCCCATGAGCGACAACACGCAAGCGGCTGTTCACGAAGAGGCTCATACCGGGCCCGTCAAAAACCCCAAGCAATTGCTGATGACCGTTTTTTTCTCGTTTGTCGTGCCCATCTTTGTGATTATTGGCCTGGTTTTGTATGTCACCTCCGCCAAGAAACCCGAAGCCGGGGCCGTGAACCTGGAGCAAGCCATTGAGGCCCGGATCCAGAAAATTGGCACGATCGTGATGCGGGCTGGCACCCATGAGCTACGCTCTGGCGAACAAGTTTTCAAAGCCCAATGTACCAACTGCCATACCGCGGGCCTGCTCGGCTCACCAAAGTTTGGCGACACTGCGGCTTGGGCACCCCGCATCAAAACCGGTTACGAGGCACTGCTGACTTCCGCAGTCAAAGGCAAGAACGCCATGGCACCGCAAGGCGGCGGCGAATTCTCGGACCATGAAATTGGACTGGCCGTGGTCTACATGGCGAATGCAGCTGGTGGCAAACTGGTCGAGCCTAAAGCACCGGCAGTGGCCGCCAAATAAGCTGTATTTACGGCTGCACGGCAAGCCGGTCCTGGACCGGTTTTTTTATGCCTAATTGGCATCTAGCCCCCGTACTCATTGCCTTAGCAGCTATTTATTTTGTAGCAACAACGGGCTTAATACGAAGTTGTAAAGCTTCGGCAAATCCGCGCTGATCACCTCTTGTGCCGTCCACACGCCTTGTTCAATCGCTTCGGCAGACGGTCCCATGTCCATGGTGTGAACCAGCCCAAACCGGGTGTCTGCCTGAAGGTACAAGAACCCGTTTTCGTCGACCAGGCAGTGCGCCACGACCGCCGCCTTCCCGGTGTGGTCTTGCACCGAAAAGTCATCATTGACCCGCCAGACCTGTGGCGTGATTTCCAGCTCTACATAAACTCGCTGCGGCCCATTCTGAAAAAACCACTGCCCTTGTGCATCCGGCTCGTAATTGCGCTGGATGAATTCGATCAACTTCTCATGCTTTAGCAGTGAACCCTTGCTCTGCGCGCAACCACCGGCAAACGGCCCCGACGCCTGCGCTCGCTCGTCCCGCATGTACCAATTGCCGCGCGCATCCAGACCGAGCCAGCCGTAGCAATCGGGCACATTAGGCCACTTGGCCAGCGCTTGTTTGACGATCTCATCCATTGAAGTTATCCCTTTGTTTGCTGTTGATCTGCGCTGACAACCAACCGCCTACCGTCATTGGCAAGGTGCGCAGGTGGCCTGGCAACGCCCCGGCGGCAAACCCGACATGCCCGCCCTGACGCGGCTGCCACAAGGTTACGCACGGGCCAACCTCTTTTTGTTGCGGCAAGCTCGAAGCGGGAATGAACGGGTCATTCAACGCGTTCACCACCAGTGCCGGTAGGCGGATCTGGTTCAAATGCGGTTGCGCCGAGGCCCGTTGCCAATAGTCTTGCGTATTCTTGAAGCCGTGCAAGGGCGCGGTGAACACATTATCAAACGCGTACAGATCCCGTGCGGCCCTGAGTTTTTCGGCACTGAAGAGTCCCGGATGCTGCGCCAGTTTCAACATAGCCTTGGGCTTCATGCTGGCCAGAAACATGCGGGTGTAAACCAAGCGGTTAAATCCACGCCCGATCGCTTGCCCACTGGCTGCCAAATCCAGCGGTGAACAAATGCTGGCCACGGCATCCACCACGCGGGCGGCCTGGCCCCCCATTTCTTCGGCCCAGCGCAGCAATGCATTGCCGCCCAATGAGATGCCGACGACGACGATGGCGCCTTGGTGCTGTTGGCGTAGCCGTGACAGAATCCAGCCGATTTCTTCGAAGTCGCCTGAGTGGTAGGCCCGCGGACCCCGATTGATCTCACCGCTGCAACCCCGAAAGTGAGGCACCACAAAACCATAGTTCTGAGCGCGGGCATAGTTTGCAAAGGCTTGCGCGTAGTGACTGACTGATGAGCCTTCAAGACCATGAAACATCACTAGCAAAGGCTGCTGCGTGCTTGAGCGGAGCCAATCAACATCGATGAAATCTGCATCGGGCGTGACCCAGCGTTCACGCTGGTAGAGTGGTTTACCAGGGTGCCCGCGCCGTGCGTACAAGGCTGGCCAGATGGTTTGAAGATGGCCCCCCGGCAACCAGACGGGCGCTTCGTAATTCATAGCTGCTTACGCATATAAGACGGGGTCTAGAGGCCTATTTGATCAATGAAACACATGCGGTGTTTCGCTCATTTCCTGAGCTTCCTGCTCTGACCCCGGGCTGGCATGGTGCGCCACCATGCGCCATCCCTGCGGCGTCTTGTAATAGACATTGGTGGCAATCACGTAGGCTTCGCGCAGGCCCTCGTCCGTCAGCACTTCCACCCGTTCGCGCACGCTGTGTACGCTACTGGTAAAAGACTCAATCTTGTGCACGCCTTCAGGCCAGGCGCGTATCGTGCCATTTGAAAACAGGGCCTCAAAAGCAACGCGTATTGCGACCACCCCAACCAACCGGGGGCCACCAGGATGCACGCACACGACGTCGTCCTCATCGGCCCAGCAGGCCATGAGCTTTTCAAGGTCAGCCGTCTGCATCGCCTCATAGAAGGCGGCTTCAATGTCATCGGCGGTGCCGCCAACGGCTGTTGATGATTTTTTAACTTTGGACATGGCGGTGATTGAGGGTACTGAGTTTGATTTTGCCGTGAATCCAGTATCCCTCAGTAGGGGAATACTTGGCAGTCGTCAATTCAAGGTCGGCGCCAAGCGTTTATGCTAACCCTGCTTTTAACCTGTGGGAGATTTTTATGACACGATGGCTTTTGATTTTTTTGACCGCGCTGGCCTTGACAGGCTGTGGCTACAACGATTTTCAACGCCTTGACGAACAGTCCAAGTCGGCATGGAGTGAGGTGCTTAACCAATACCAGCGTCGAGCTGATCTGGTGCCCAACATTGTCGCCACCGTCAAGGGCGAGGCAGCTTTTGAGCAGGAAACACTCACCAAAGTGATCGAAGCCCGTGCCAAAGCCACCAGCATGCAGGTCACTCCCGAGACCTTGAACAACCCGGAAGCCTTCAAGAAGTTCCAGGCGGCGCAAGGCGAGCTGTCATCGGCACTGAGCCGCTTGATGGTGGTGTCTGAGCAGTACCCCAGCCTGAAAGCCAACCAGGGGTTTTCGGACCTGCGGGTGCAGCTTGAAGGTACTGAGAACCGTGTCACGGTCGCCCGTAACCGGTATATCGAATCTGTGCAGGCCTACAACGTGCTGGCACGCAGTTTCCCCAGTAACCTGACCGCAATGGTCTTCAGCTACCAGCCCAAACCTGTCTTTACTGTCCAGAACGAGGCGGCCATATCCAACGCGCCCGTCGTTGACTTTAATAAAAAATAGTCACCATGTCGCGGGCGATATTCCTTTCGGTTGCATGGCTCATGGCTGTGTGGCTGGTGACCGGCACTGCGCAAGCGCAGTTGGCTGTACCCGCTCTGAGCGCACATGTCATCGACACCACCGTGACACTTGAGGCCACACAACGTCAGGCGCTCGACGCCAAACTGAGCGCCTTTGAACTCAGTCGGGGTGCGCAAGTCGTCATCTTGCTGGTTCCGACCACGCAGCCAGAAGACATTACCAGTTATGCCAATCGCGTCGCCAACGCCTGGAAAATTGGCCGCAAGGAGATTGG
>NZ_JBAWYV010000027.1:0-34791 GCF_037143375.1 Rhodoferax sp.
GCCAAGGCCTTGTCCACCGGCTACGACATTGAAATCATCGAAGCGCACCACCGGCACAAGGTCGATGCCCCCTCGGGCACCGCGCTCAAAATGGGCGAGGTGATTGCCGATGCGCTCGGGCGTGACCTGAAAGACTGCGCCGTCTATGCCCGTGAAGGCGTCACCGGCGAGCGTGACCCGTCCAGCATTGGTTTTGCCACCATTCGCGGTGGCGACATCGTGGGCGACCACACCGTGTTGTTTGCCGGTATCGGCGAGCGCATTGAGATTTCCCACAAATCCTCCAGCCGGGCCACCTATGCGCAGGGAAGTTTGCGCGCGGTGCGTTTTCTCGGCAGCCAAAAAACCGGTTTGTTTGACATGTTTGACGTGCTCAATCTGAGATGAACGCGGTTCAGCTGTTTGCGCAGGGCGATGCGGTCACCCAGTTGGTGGCGGTCCTGCTGCTGGCCATGTCGGTGGGTAGCTGGGTCGTGATCCTCTGGAAATCCTGGTTGCTACACCGTGCCAGTCGCGATGTGACACGCTGTGTGGCTGCATTCTGGAGTTCATCCTCGGTCAATGATTCCTTGCAAAAACTCAAGGCATTTGACCGTGAAGCCCTTGTCGCCCCTATGGTTCTTGCTACAAAAATAGAAGCAATCGGGACCTTGGCCGCAGTCGGTGACAAGTCGCATCAACTAACACGCGTGCTGCGCGATGCCTTGCATGCGGCGCTGGCCAAGCTTCAGCATGGCCAGGTGCTGCTTGCCACCGTGGGGTCGACCGCGCCGTTTGTCGGTTTGCTGGGCACGGTGTGGGGCATATATCACGCGCTCATCGGCATCTCAAGTGCGGGCCAAGTCACCATCGACAAAATCTCCGGCCCGGTGGGCGAAGCGCTCATCATGACGGCGGCCGGTCTGGCCGTCGCCATTCCGGCGGTGCTGGCCTACAACGTGCTGGGTCGCGCGATCGGGCGTATTGAGGCCGAGCTGGAAGGTTTCGCCCGCGACCTTCGCGAGTTGGCGACCAGCCAGCCCGTTTGGCTGGCCTGAGTTGAGCGGGGACGACAGATGTCTTTTGGCCGTTTAGAGCGCACCCCGGCTTCGCAGCCGATGAGCGACATCAACATGACGCCGCTGGTCGACGTGATGCTGGTGCTGGTGGTTATATTTATCCTCACCGCGCCCTTGCTGGCGAGTTCCATCAAGCTGGACCTGCCCAAAACCGAAGCCGCCAAACCCGGCGATGCGCCTAAATTCATCACCTTGGTGGTCGATAAATCGGGGCAAACCTTCCTCGGCGACAAAGCGCTGGCGCTGGACGAACTGGCCACCAAACTATTGCAAACCGCCAAAGCAAATCCTGACACCGAAGTTCAACTGCGCGCCGATGCGGCTGTTCCCTATGGTCGCATTGTCGAAATCATGGGTACGGCGCAAAAAGCCGGTTTGAACCGGATCGGGTTTGTGGCTGACACTCCGCTGCGCACGCCAGCTCCCGCCAAACCCTAAAATCGGCAAACCTTGATTCCCTGAACGCCTGAGAGCACTCCCCATGCAAGAAAAATACAACCATCTCGACGTCGAAAAATCAGCACACAGCCACTGGACAGCGATCGACGCCTACCGCGTGACAGAAGACGCCCGCGATGCGCAAGGCAACGCCAAAAAGAAGTTTTACGCCTGCTCCATGCTGCCTTACCCCAGCGGCAAGCTGCACATGGGCCATGTGCGCAACTACACCATCAACGACATGATGACGCGCCAGCTGCGCATGAACGGCTACAACGTCTTGATGCCGATGGGCTGGGACGCCTTTGGCCTGCCCGCCGAGAACGCCGCGCTTAAAAACGGCGTGCCACCGGCTCAGTGGACGTTCGAAAACATCGCGTACATGAAAAAGCAGATGCAGGCGATGGGCCTGGCGGTGGACTGGTCGCGTGAAGTCACCACCTGCTCGCCCGACTATTACAAATGGAACCAGTGGTTGTTCCTGAAGATGCTGGAAAAAGGCATCGCCTACCGCAAGACCCAGGTCGTGAACTGGGACCCGGTCGACATGACGGTGCTGGCCAACGAGCAGGTGATTGACGGCAAGGGCTGGCGCACCGGGGCGGTGGTTGAAAAACGTGAGATTCCGGGCTATTACCTCAAGATCACCGACTACGCCGAAGAGCTGCTCGACCACGTCAAGACCGGCCTGCCGGGCTGGCCCGAGCGTGTCAAGCTGATGCAGGAAAACTGGATTGGCAAGAGCGAGGGCGTGCGCTTTGCCTTCCCGCACAGCATCAAGGATGCGTCGGGTAAGCTGATTGATGACGGCAAGATGTACGTCTTCACGACCCGGGCCGACACCATCATGGGCGTCACCTTTTGTGCCGTGGCGCCCGAGCATCCGCTGGCCACGCATGCTGCCCTGAGCAACCCGAAACTGGCAGCCTTCATCGAAGAGTGCAAAAAAGGCGGCACCACCGAAGCCGAGTTGGCGGTGCGCGAAAAAGAAGGCATGCCCACCGGCCTGTTCGTCACGCACCCTTTGAACGGCCACCTGATCGAAGTCTGGGTGGGTAACTACGTGTTGATGAGTTACGGCGACGGCGCCGTCATGGGCGTGCCGGCGCATGACGAGCGCGACTTTTTGTTTGCCAAAAAATATAACATCGACATCCTTGAAGTGGTGTTGGTGGATGGCCTCACCTACGACTACGACCAATGGAATGACTGGTACGGCGACAAGTCGCGCGGCGTCACCATCAACTCCGACAGTTTCAGTGGTTTGTCGTTCAAGGACGCGGTCAACGCGGTCAGCCACGCGCTGCAAGTCAAGGGGCTGGGCGAGAAAAAAACCACCTGGCGCCTGCGCGACTGGGGCGTCAGCCGCCAGCGTTACTGGGGCACGCCGATTCCCATCATCCATTGTCCCGAGCACGGCGCCGTGCCGGTGCCCGAAAAAGATTTGCCCGTGGTGCTGCCGCAAGACTGTGTGCCCGATGGCTCCGGCAACCCGCTGAACAAGCACGAAGGCTTTCACGCGGGCGTGGTGTGCCCGATTTGCGGCGTCAAAGCGCGCCGCGAAACTGACACCATGGACACCTTTGTGGACAGTTCCTGGTATTACATGCGCTACTGCGACCCCAAAAACGAGCAGGCCATGGTTGGCGCCGGGGCTGATTACTGGATGCCGATGGACCAGTACATCGGCGGTATTGAGCACGCCATCCTGCACTTGCTGTACGCCCGGTTCTGGACCAAAGTCATGCGCGACCTGGGCCTGGTCAAAATCGACGAGCCCTTCACTAAGCTGCTCACGCAGGGCATGGTGCTCAACCACATCTACTCGCGCAAGGCTGACAAGGGCGGCATCGAGTACTTCTGGCCGACCGAGGTCGAAGACGTGGTAGATGCCGCCGGCAAGGTGATTGGCGCCAAGCTCAAAGCCGCCAAAGGCGATTTGCCCGCTGGCACGGCCATCACCTACGAAGGTGTGGGCACCATGAGCAAAAGCAAAAACAACGGGGTCGACCCGCAGGATTTGATCGAGAAATACGGCGCCGACACCGCCAGGCTCTACACCATGTTCACCGCGCCACCGGAGGCCACGCTGGAGTGGAACGATGCGGCGGTGGAAGGCTCGTACCGCTTTTTGCGCCGCGTCTGGAACTTCGGTGTCAAACAAGCTGCTATTGATAACAGAGCTACTCAGGCAGACAAGACGGGGGCTAAAGGCGAATTTAGCAAAGAAACCAAGGTCTTGCGGCTGGAAGTCCACACGGTGTTCAAGCAAATCAATTTTGACTACCAGCGCATGCAATACAACACCGTGGTGTCGGGCGCGATGAAGTTGCTCAACGCGCTGGAAGACTTCAACGACGATGGCTCCAAAGGCAGTCGGGCCGCTTTGCGGGAGGGTTTCGGCATCTTGTTGCGCAGCATTTACCCGGCCACGCCCCACCTCACACACACGCTGTGGGCTGAACTTGGTTACGCCGAACACTATGGTGATCTGCTGGATGCACCGTGGCCCAAGGCCGATGAATCGGCGCTGTTTCAGGACGAGATCGAGCTCATGTTGCAGGTCAACGGTAAATTGCGCGGCGCTATCGTGGTGCCGTCGGGCGCCACCAAGGAAGCCATTGAGCGCATTGCCATTGACAGCGACATCTTTCAAAAATTGGCCCAAGGCGCGCCGATCAAGAAAGTCATCGTGGTGGCGGGTCGCCTGGTCAACGTGGTGTATTGAGCGCCATGATGAATCGTCGCTCAAGCCTTGCGCGGATCGCTGGTGTCAGCCTGGTCGCTTGCACCAGTCTGGTGGTCGGCGGCTGCGGCTTCAAACTGCGTGGCAGCCAAAACTTTGCCTTCGCCAGTGTGGCGGTCATGCCGCAACCGGGCGGCTCGCTGGCTGCCGAGTTGCGCCGCTCCTTTGGCGGTGCGGTGCGGGTGCTGGCATTGGATGAGCCGTTGACCCAGGCGCAAGTGGTGGTCGACATTCTGCAAGAGCTGCGCGAAAAAACCGTGGTCGGCGTCAACAGCTCGGGCCAGGTGGTGGCATTTCAGTTGCGCATCCGTGTCAAATTCAAGGTTCGCACACCCCAAGGCCTGGAGCTGACGCCCGAGACCGAAGTTTTACTGCAGCGCGATATGAGTTTCAGTGAGTCCGCCGTGCTGGCCAAAGAGGCCGAAGAGGCGCTGCTGTACCGCAACATGCAATCCGACCTCGTGCAGCAACTCGTGCGCCGTTTGGCAAGCATCAAGTTGTGAGAACGGCGCAGTCCCTGTCATGCAACTAGGTGCTAACCAACTCGGCAACCATTTGCAGAAAGGCCTGAAAAGCCTCTACACCCTGCATGGGGACGAACCGCTGCTGATTCAGGAGGCGGCAGACACCATTCGCAGCTTTGCCCGCACACAAGGTTTTACCGAACGCACCTCGCACACCGTCGCCGGGGCGCACTTTGACTGGAGCGAAGTGCTGGCCGCAGGCGGGTCACTGAGCCTGTTTGCCGACAAGCAAATTGTTGAATTGCGGGTGCCGTCCGGCAAGCCCGGCAAAGAGGGCAGCGTCGCCATTCAGCACCTGGCCGAACAATCGCGCAACAACGACTCCACGCTGACGCTGATCATGTTGCCCAAGTTGGACAAGCTCACCAAGGGCGGCGCCTGGTTTGGCGCGCTGGAGAGTTTTGGCGTCACGATTCAGGTTGAGCCGGTTGATCGCAATGCCTTGCCGCAATGGATTGCGCAGCGGCTCTCGGGCCAGGGTCAGCGCGTGGCGGCCGGTGAAGACGGCCAGCGCACGCTGCAGTTTTTTGCCGACCGCGTGGAGGGTAATCTGCTTGCTGCGCACCAGGAAATCCAGAAACTCGCCCTGCTGTTTGCGCCCGGCGAACTCACGTTTGAACAGATTGAGAACGCCGTGCTGAACGTGGCGCGCTACGACGTGTTCAAGTTGTCCGAATCGGTGTTGGCGGGTCAGGCCAACCGGGTGCAGCGCATGCTCGACGGCCTGCAGGCCGAAGGCGAGGCCGAAGTGCTGGTGCACTACACGCTGGCCGAAGATATTCGCGCCCTCAAGCGTGTCAAAGACGCCATGGCGCAAGGCAAGCCGATGCCGATGGCCTTGCGCGAGCAGCGCGTCTGGGGCGTCAAAGAGCGTTTGTTTGAACGTGTGCTGCCGCGTCTGAGCGAAGTCACACTGGCCGAGCTTTTACAGTCGGCCCATCAGGTGGACGGCATCGTGAAGGGCCTGAAACAACCGGACTGGCCGGTGGACAACTGGCAGGCGCTGCACCGGCTGGCGATGATGTTGTGCCGTCAATGTGCGCCTGCCCCGGCTGCAGCTGGTCGAAAATAAAAAGTAGGTCTTTTCCGTAAGGGAGGAGGTCATGGTCTGTGCGTGAGAGAATAAATTATGAACGCCCTCAATATTACCGACTACACCCAAGCGCTAGGTTTTAAGGCAAAACAGGCTGCAGCCCTTATGGCACGTGCGCAAGCAGCTACTAAAAACGTAGCGCTTCGCAAGCTCGCCGAGCTGCTGCGGGCGAACGTGGCGCCTTTGCAAATTGAGAATGCCAAAGATATTGAGCGTGCTATCGCCACAGGCTTGAGTGAACCAATGGTGGACCGCCTCAAGCTCACACCCAAGGTGCTGGAAACCTGCGCTCAGGGCTGCGAGCAGTTGGCCGCGATGGCCGATGTGATCGGTGAAATTGTTGGCATGAAGCAGCAGCCCAGCGGCATTCGCGTGGGGCAAATGCGGGTGCCGATTGGCGTGTTTGGCATGATTTTCGAGAGCCGCCCGAATGTGACGATTGAGGCCGCCAGTTTATCCATCAAGAGCGGCAACGCCTGCATCTTGCGCGGCGGCTCGGAGGCGATTGAGTCCAACAAAGCGCTGGCGCTGCTGGTGCAACAGGCGCTGGCGGCCAGTGGCCTGCCGGTGGACGCGGTGCAACTGGTGCAAACCACCGACCGCGAGGTGGTGGGCCAGCTCATCACCATGCCGCAGTATGTGGATGTGATCATTCCGCGCGGTGGCAAGGGCCTGATTGAGCGCATCAGCCGCGATGCCAAGGTGCCGGTCATCAAGCACCTGGACGGCAATTGCCATGTCTATGTCGACGACCCGTGTGACCTCGCGATGGCGGTCAAAGTGGCCGACAACGCCAAGACCAGCAAGTACAGCCCGTGCAACGCGACCGAGAGTTTGCTGGTGGCACGCGGTGTGGCGGCGCAGTTTTTGCCGCTCATCGGGCAGATTTACGCCGACAAAGGCGTCGAGATGCGGTGCGACCCGGAAGCGCTCGCCATTCTTAAGGCTAATCAGCCTCTAGCCCCCGTCCATCAAGCGAAAGCAGCTATTAATTCAGCAGTGGTTGATGCGCCAAAACTGGTGCCCGCCAGCGAGCAAGACTGGTACGAGGAATACCTGGCGCCCATCATCAGCATCAAGGTGGTGGACGGTCTGGCGCAGGCGATTGCCCACATTAACCAGTACAGCAGCCACCACACCGATGCCATCCTGACGCGTGACCACATGCACGCGCAGCAGTTTTTGCGTGAGGTGGATTCGGCCAGCGTCATGGTCAACACCAGCACCCGTTTTGCCGATGGCTTTGAGTACGGTCTGGGTGCCGAGATCGGCATTTCCACCGACAAATTCCATGCCCGTGGCCCGGTGGGTATTGAGGGCTTGACCTCGCTCAAGTACGTGGTGCTGGGTGATGGCGAAGTCAGAATTTAAGGAGTCACGTTATGCAACACAAGATCACCTTCGCAAGCACTTTGCTAATGGCCATGGTTTGGCCCTTGACCGCTCAGGCCAGTTCGCAGTTGGCCCTCGACAAAGGTTGCTACAGCTGCCACGGCGCCAATCAGCGCGGTGAGGCCCCCAGTTTTGAGCGTTTGGCCTCCAAACTCGCCAAGTACAAGGGCGATCAGGCGGGCGAACAAAATTTTGTGAGCGAGTTTCAAGCCGGTGAAATGCTCAACCACATTCCCGTCCATGAGCGACTGTCTCCGGCGTCGGCCAAGACCCTGGTGCATTGGCTGATGGAGGGGGCCAAGTAAAGTGGCCCCGGCGCACGATTTCTGGCCCAACTGCGGTTACGGCTTGCTGACCAGCGACGCCCAAGGCCATCTGCTCATCAGCGACGACTTTTTTCGCAGCCTGTTGCTGCGCCCGGAACTCGCCCCGGTCGCGGACTCCTGTGCCGCTGAGATTGCGCTGCACGCGCGTTTGTTGCAGACGCCTCGCCAAGAGATTGCCCCGGATGAACTGGCGGTCCTGCAGGACCGCGATGCGGCCGACAACTACGCCGTCTGGTTGCGTTTTCGAGCCCGGTTGCTGGCCGAGCCCACGCTGGAGGCTTGCTACCGCGCCTTGTTTCAGGGCGAAGGGGTGGATGTGCCGCCGCTTCTGGTTCAGCAGCTGACGCAGGTGGTGGTGCGCCATTTGCTGGGCGGCGCTGCAACTCAGGGTGTGACGGCGCTGCAGGCGAGGGCGGCCGAAATGCTGTTTCGAACCCAAAAAATATCGGTTCAGGAAGATGGCGCCGTCATGGCCGCCGATGACGAAACGGTGGAGCGGCACGCGCTGTCAGGCAGTTTTGGCAGCGTGGGGGAATTGCTCAAGCAGGGCGGCGTGCCTCTGCGTAGCGTCGACCTTGACGTGCTCAACCCGGACAACGCCGAGGTCTACTGGCCGCGCAGTGAGCACTTTGACACCGTCGTCAGCCTGAACCACGGTCAACCCGCCCTGGACGCCTTGTGTCGGGTGCTGGAGCGCTGGATCGCGCACTTCCTGCAGGTCGAGGTGCGCATCCAGACCGACCGCGAGATTGTGGATGCGCACTGGGTGTGGCACGTCGGGCTGGATGCCCAGGCCAGCAGCATCCTGAACGACCTGTATACCGGGGCCGAGGTTGAAGAGGATCGCCTGCGCCGCATGCTGTGCCTGTTTCGTCTGGAGTTTGTGAACCCGGCCGATATGCTGGCCGAGGTGGCGGGGCGACCGGTGTACCTCGCCATGGCCATGGACGAACAAAACCGCCTCAAGCTCAAGCCTCAAAACTTGTTATTGAACTTGCCATTGGCGCGGCGCTCATAGTCCGGTGGGGTAATAATTAAATTTTGATTAAAACGGGCAGGCTTGAAGTCGGCGGTGTTAGTCTTACCTATTCAAAATATTTCAATAATTTATAAAAGAAGGCCGTATGGTTCCTCATCTCGTCACCGCACTCACCGGCCCCATCAATGAACTTGAGCAGCGTGTGCTGGACTCCATGCCCGCCATTGAGCGCTGGTTCCGTCTGGAATGGATGGAGCACACGCCGCCGTTTTACAGTTCGGTCGATGTCCGCAACGCCGGTTTCAAGCTGGCCCCGGTCGACACTAATTTGTTTCCCGGTGGCTGGAATAACCTGACGCCCGAAATGCTGCCCTTGGCCGTGCAGGCGGCGATGGCGGCAATTGAAAAAATATGCCCCGAAGCCAGAAATCTGCTGCTGATCCCCGAGAACCACTCGAAAAATACGTTTTACCTCTCCAGTGTGGCCCAGTTGCGTCGCATTTTCCACATGGCTGGCCTGAACGTGCGCATCGGCTCGATTGACCCGGCGATCAAAAAAACCACCACCATTGAGTTGCCCAATGGCGAAAGCGTGACGCTGGAGCCCGTCATTCGCGGCAAGCGCCGCCTCGGTGTTAAAGACTTTGACCCCTGCACGATTCTGCTCAACAACGACCTGAGCGCCGGTGTGCCCGGCATTCTGGAAGACATCCACGAGCAATACCTGCTGCCCCCGCTGCACGCCGGGTGGGCGACACGGCGCAAGAGCAAGCATTTCAAGTGTTATGAAGAAGTCGCCAAGCGACTGGGCAAGTTGCTCGGTGTCGACCCTTGGCTGATCAACCCGTTGTTTGAAAAATGCAGCGACGTCAATTTGGCTGAAAGCGTGGGCATGGAGTCCTTGAGCACCCAGGTGGATGCGGTGCTCACCAAAATCCGGCGCAAGTACAAGGAGTACGGCATCAAGGAAAAACCATTCGTGGTGGTCAAGGCCGACAACAGCGCCCACGGCATGGGTATCTTGACGGTGCGCGATGCCAAGGATCTGGACGAATTGAGTCGCAAAGTCAAAGAGCGCATGAGTGGCACGGGTGACGGCATGCCCCCCCTCGATATCCTGGTGCAGGAAGGGGTCTTGACCAAGGAGCGCATGAACGACGCGGTGGCTGAACCGGTGGTCTACATGATGGACCGTTATGTGGTCGGTGGTTTTTACCGTGTTCACGCCAACCGGGGCATGGATGAAAACCTCAATGCGCCAGGTTCCAGTTACGTGCCCTTGGCGTTTGACCAGAGTACCCACCTGCCGCAACCCGGCATCAAGCCCGGTGCCAGTGCGCCCAATCGTTTTTATATGTACGGCGTGGTCGGTCGTCTGGCCATGCTGGCTGCCAGTTATGAACTGGAAGCGACGGACCCCAATGCCGAGGTTTACGAGTAAACGCAACCGAAAAGTCAACGCGGCCCTGTGAAAGGCTGCTGCGCTGCAGCATTTTTCAGGGGAGGTAAAAAATTAGTATTCGCAGGACGCTTGCCAGTTGGGCTGGCCGGTGCAAAATAGCGTTCCCAAATGGAATGGAACCCCGCTAAAAATTAAGACGGGGAGAACTAGTGTCATCATCCAAATCTTCTCTCGCAGCCCTCACGTTGGGCGCCATTGGCGTTGTTTATGGCGATATCGGCACCAGCGTTTTGTACGCGGTCAAAGAAGTCTTTGGCTCCGGTCATGTGCCCTTCACGCATGCGAACGTCTTTGGCATCCTGTCCATCTTTTTCTGGACTTTGACGGTCATCGTTTCGCTCAAATATGTGACGCTCGTGCTGCGTGCCGACAACAACGGCGAAGGTGGTCTGGTGGCGATGCTTGCCCTGGCCTCTCAGTCGGTCAAAGACCGGCCGCAACTGCGGCGCGTGTTGCTGTTGGTGGGGGTTTTTGGCACCTGCCTGTTTTACGGCGACGGTGTCATCACGCCGGCCATCTCGGTCTTATCGGCCGTCGAAGGTATGGAGGTGATTTCCCCGGCCTTCAAGAAATATGTGATTCCTCTCACGCTGGTCATTCTGTTTGGCCTGTTTGTGGTTCAAAAGCACGGCACCAGCGGGATTGGCAAGTTTTTTGGCCCCATTACTCTGGTGTGGTTTGCCTGCATTGCCCTGCTGGGCGTGTCGCAAATCGTGAACCATCCTGAAATTCTGTGGGCTATTAACCCGTCTTACGCCTTGGGCTTCATGTGGAACCACCCTGGCATTACCTTCATCATTCTGGGCGCCGTGGTGCTGTGCGTGACGGGTGGCGAGGCGCTTTACGCTGACATGGGGCATTTCGGCAAGAAGCCGATTCGGGTGGCTTGGTTCACCGTGGTCATGCCGTGCCTGACCCTCAATTATTTTGGGCAAGGCGCCTTGCTCTTGAGCAATCCCGCTGCCGTCAAGAATCCGTTTTTCATGATGGCGCCTGACTGGGCACTGGTGCCCTTGGTGGGTCTGGCGACCATGGCCACGGTGATCGCCTCGCAAGCACTGATCACTGGCGCCTTCTCGGTTACCAAGCAAGTGATTCAGTTGGGCTACCTACCGCGCCTGCAGGTGTTGCACACCAGCGTCAAGGACACCGGTCAGATTTACCTGCCGTTTGTCAACTGGGGTCTGTTTGTGCTCATTGTGCTGGCCGTGGTGCTGTTCAAGTCGTCGAGCAATCTGGCCGCTGCTTACGGTATTGCGGTGTGTACCGATATGCTGATCACCACCATTTTGACTTTTTACGTGATTCGCTACAGCTGGAAATACCCGCTGGCGCTGTGTATTGGGGCGACTGGTTTCTTCTTTATCGTGGACTTCGCTTTCTGGGCCTCCAACCTGATGAAGCTGTTTGATGGCGGCTGGTTCCCGCTCCTGATTGGTGCGGCCATCTTCACGCTCATGCTGACCTGGAAAGACGGCCGACGTCTGATGAACGTCGCTCTGCGAACCGATGCGATTGACCTGCCGAGCTTTCTGGAGGCGGTGTTTGTCAGCCCCCCGGCGCGGGTGGAGGGCACGGCAGTGTTTTTGTCCGCTGAGCCCGGCACGGTGCCCAATGCGCTCTTGCACAACCTTAAACACAACAAGGTGTTGCACGTCAACAACCTGTTCGTCACGGTTCGCAACCACGAGGTGCCCTGGATCGGGATGGACAAGCGCCTGGAATTTCAAGCGCTGGGCCATGATTGCTGGCAGGTGCTGGTGAACTACGGTTTCAAGAACGACCCTGACCTACCCAAGGCTTTACAGGAGCTCAAGGGTCGCGGCTGCGAGCTCAACCCCATGAGCACCAGTTACTTCTTGTCGCGCGACATTGTGGTGCCGACCATCGGCAGTGGCATGGCCCAGTGGCGCGAAAAATTGTTTGCGCAGATGCACCACAACGCCAGCGCCGCTGCCGAATTCCTGAAATTGCCCAACAACTCCGTGGTGGAGCTGGGCTCCAAGATTGAAATCTAAAACCTTGTGGGACAGACCGCAGTTACACGAAGTGAACCAGCTCTGTCCCCAACTATTTGTCGGATGTCGGCTGTTAACCTTGTGGGACAGACCGTAGTTACACGAAGTGAGCCAGCTCTGTCCCCAACTTGAAACGTGATATTGGATGTTATGAACCTTCTTTTTGTTGCCGACCCACTTGAGTCCTTCAAGATCTACAAAGACACCACGTTTGCCATGATGCGTGAGGCGCAGCGGCGTGGCCACACGGTGGCCGCCTGCGAGCAGCAGGATGTGATGTGGCAACGCGGGGCGCTGGTCACGGCCCATGTGCGCGACATTGCGCTCACCGGGCAGAACGATGCATGGTTTGAGGTCACTTGCAAACGCGATGTGGCGCTCAAGGACTTTGACGCCATCCTGATGCGCAAGGACCCCCCGTTTGACAGCGAGTTTTTTTACGCCACGCACTTGCTGGAGCAAGCCGAGCGCGAAGGCGCACGGGTTTTTAACAAACCCAGCGCGCTGCGCGACCACCCGGAAAAGCTCGCCATCATGGAGTTTCCCCAGTTCATCGGCCCCACGCTGGTGACGCGCGACGAAGCTGACATTAAGCGCTTTCACGCCGAGCACCAGGACATCATCCTCAAGCCACTCGACGGCATGGGCGGCATGGGCATCTTCCGCGTCGGGCCAGACGGGTTGAACCTCGGGTCGATTACCGAGACGCTGAACCGTCACGGCGCGCAGAGCCTGATGGTGCAGAAGTTCATCCCCGAAATCGTGGCCGGCGACAAGCGCGTGCTGGTGATTGGTGGCAAACCGGTGCCCTTCAGTCTGGCTCGTATCCCCCAGGGTGGCGAAGTTCGTGGCAATCTGGCAGCAGGCGGTAAAGGCGTGGCGCAGCCCTTGAGCGAGCGCGACCGCTTTATTGCAGAGTCATTGGGGCCCATTCTTTTTAGCCGGGGCTTGCTGCTGGTAGGTTTGGACGTGATTGGTGACAGCCTGACCGAGATCAATGTGACCAGTCCAACGTGCTTTCAGGAAATTTTTGACCAGACCGGGTTTGATGTGGCCGCGATGTTCATCGAGGCACTGGAGCAGGCGGTCAGAGGCTGACCAGTTCGGGTCGACGCGTTGACTTGCAGCAGCCTGCCAGAGCGCCGTCCACAAAGACCTGCAACTCACCGGGTGCCATCACCACCCAGTCTTCGTTGGTGGTCAGCGGCTCGGTGACCACAATGGCCAGACGGTCTTGCGGGCTGTTGAGACTGGCTAAGTCGACACTCACATCGTCATCCTTAAGGTGAATTTCATGGAACGGATGCTGTCGCAACACGTAATGCAGCTTGGTGCTGGCATGCGCCCACAGGGCCTGGCCGTTACTCAGTAAAAAGTTGAATGTGCCGTGTTTGGCAATTTGGGGTACCAACTCGGCCAGCGTCAGCGTGAGTTCTTCCACCGTAGGCACCCCGACATGGGACTTGTCCAGCTCTTGCAGCAACCAGCAAAACGCCAGCTCGCTGTCAGTGCTTCCCACGGGGTGGAAGCTGCCGTGCAGTTGAGGCGCGTAGTTTTTCAGGTCGCCGTTGTGGGCAAACACCCAGTAGCGGCCCCACAATTCGCGCACAAACGGGTGGCAGTTTTCCAGCGAGATGTCCCCAACCGTGGCTTTGCGTACATGGGCCACCACGTTGTGACTTTTGATAGGGTAGCTGCGCAGCATGTTGGCAATGGGCGAGGTGGCGGCCCCTTCTTTGTCCACAAAGTAGCGAATGCCCTTGCCGGGGATGTCAGGGGTGGCAGCTTCGCTTTCAAAGAAAGCGATGCCCCAGCCATCGGCGTGGTGGTCGGTGCAGCCGCCGCGCTGCGAAAATCCGCCAAAACTCAGCGTCAGGCTGGCGGGCAGGTGGCTGTTCATTCCAAGCAATTGACACATGTTTGCAATTTTACTGTGCTAATTCACCAGTTAATTCAGTGATGTTTGATGCATCTAATGTGTTTTTTCTCAACATTTGTTACCTTGTTCGTTCGGTTGATAATCAGCCAAACGACGAAAGTCATTAACTACGGTGGTCTGCTTGATTGATAAAGTCAAAATTCTCGGGATTGCGTTACTTTTTTTTGCTTTCAATAGTGCAGCGCTGACATTAGGGCGAGTTCGGGGGGCTGCGTTAGTGGGCCAGCCGCTGGATTTGGTGGTACAGGTGCAGCTCAGTGAGGGTGAAGACCTTGGCGCCCAGTGTTTTGAGGCCGAAGTCTTCTACGCCGATTCGCGTGTTGAATCAAATCGTGTTCGCGTGGTGGTCGAGCCGTCAGCCCAGGCCCAAGTCGCCAACGTGAGAATTTTGTCGTCGGCTGTCGTTGACGAGCCAGTGGTTAATGTTTATTTTCGCTCGGGCTGCGCTCAGAAAACAACGCGCCGCTATGTCCTGCTGGCAGACCTTCTCAGCGAGCTGGCAGCCCCCGTTGCCCCAGCCATTCAGTCAGTCGTTCCTCAGGTGCTCCTCAAGCCAGCACCTTTGATACAACGGCCTGCCGAATCTTTACCCATTGCCAAAGCCAAGCGCGCTCGAGCACCGAAATCCGCTACCAGCAAGCCCGCAACGGCTAAAGCTAAACGAGCCAAGTCGGTTGAAAAAAGCAAGGCTGAGCGCCCTGCAGGTCAATCCCGTTTGAAGCTGGATCCGCTGGACATGTTTTCTGACCGAGTGGCCAACCTGGACTCTTTCATGACCTTTGAGCTGCCAGAGGACGCCTTGCGTAATTCTCAGCGCCTTCTGACGCTAGAAGGCGCCGTCAAGGCTGGTCTGGCATCGGCAGCAAAAAACGATGCCACCCTGCTGGATTTAAAAACCCGTTTGCAAAAAGCAGAATCAGAGCGTTTCCCTGATAGCTGGTTATACGGTTTGGTCGCACTGGTGTTGGCCGGTCTGGCTGCCGTGGCATTCCTGCTGTTTCGCCAGCGCTCCAGACGTGTTGACAACGGAGATTGGTTGAGTGGGTCTGTCATCGACCCGGCCACAGCGGTTTCTAAGGAGGCCGCGCCAGCAGACGCTGCGCCATCGGGTGTTAGTCATGATGAACTTGACTTCATGCTGGAGCCTGAAGTAGAGCCACCACTCTCAGACTTCAATACTCACTCAACACCCATGTCCGAGGTCGATGTCAACCTGGTCGAGATGAGTGACTCCAAATTTGACAGTTTCATGGCGACCGGATCAGCACTCGCGGAGCACACCCAGGCGGCAATGAAGCCGCTGGCTGAATTGACGCACCCCCAAGACACTTCTCTGAACCTCAATGCGGAAACCACACTGGATATCCGCCAGCAAGCGGAGTTTTTTGTGTCGCTGGGGCAAACCGGTCGGGCCGTGCGAATTTTGAAGAAAAAAATTGATGTGGGGGATGAGCTCAACCCCTTGCTGTACCTTGACTTGCTCGATATCTACCATTCTCTTAACCTGAAGGTCGATTTCACTCACCTGCGTGACGAATTTAATTCCCTGTTCAGCGGTGTTGTGCCTGAATTCGCTTTCTTCAAGAAAGAAGGCAATGGCCTGGCGTTTTATCCGGATGTGTTGATGCCCATTTCGGGCCTGTGGGTGACACCTGATGTGCTGAACTTGATTGAGATGCACATTTTCCAGAACCCCCGCAATCCACTGAGTCGTGCTTTTGATCTGGCCGCGTTTCGAGACCTGCTGATGCTGCATGCCGTCGCACACATTATTTTGTTTCCTCTGCATCAAGACGATGGCGACGACCAGAATGGTGCATTACCCGGTTTCTTGAATCAAGCCAACAAACCTCAGAGTTTTACGGATATCGACTTTTCGGAACCATCCAAAGTCAAGCCGTCAAAGCCGTCTACGCCAGAAGTGCTGGATTTTGATTTGGATCTGGACTTGTCTGCGCCGGTGACGGGCCGACTGAGCCCTGTTGCCAATCCGGATGGGGCCAATTTGGATGTCGACTTTCCTCTGTTGGTGCCCGATGTTCAAACAGGCGATTCAATCAACTTTGACGTTTCAGCGATCCACACTAAAGGGTAGTCAGATCAGCCCCGAAAGCGCTTGCGGGTCAGTGCCAGTGCCAGCCAGAAGCCACTGACAGCGTAGGCAGCCAATACCCCCACATGGCCCATCACATGCTCGGGCCATTGGTCCATAAACAGGGGGCGCACCAAATCTACCGCGTTGGTCAGCGGCAACCATTGCGACACCGTGCGTACCAGCGGCGGCAATTGTTCCAGCGGGAAAAAGATGCCACTCAGAAACATCATCGGCGTCAGAAACAGCGTGAAGTAATAGGTGAAAAAATCATAGCCCTTGGCCAGCGCGTTGAAGATCAAGGCCAGGCAACTGAAGGTAATGCCTACCCCCAGCAATACCGGCCAGGCTACGAGCAGTTTCGGTGAGTAACTGATGCCCAACGCCAGCATCACACCCAGGATGGCGGTCACGGTGAAGAGTGATTTGAAGGCCGCCCAGAGCATTTCGGCCAGCACGATATCGTCCAGATTAACGGGCGCGTTCATGATCCCATCCCATGTTTTTTGAACATGCATCCGGCTGAAGGCCGAGTAGAGCGCCTCGAACGACGCCGCCTGCATGGCACTCATGCAGATCGAACCGCTGGCCAGAAACAGGATGTAGGGCACCGGCGTGCCAGCCACGGTGACTTGGCCCACCAACGCGCCCATGCCGTAGCCAAAGGCCACCAGCCACATCAGCGGCTCGGCAATATTGCCCACCAGACTGGGCAATGCCAGCTTGCGCCAGACCAGCAGGTTGCGCAGGAAAACCGGCCAAAAGCGCATGGACAGTTGCGGTCGGGCCCAGATTGAAGCTTGTTTTTGGCCTCTAGCCCCCGTGGAATTTGCGTGAGTAGCTATTATTTTCATGGTGTTCAAGCCCCTTCCCGAATTTGGCGGCCAGTGAGTTTGAGGAATAAATCCTCCAGATTGGCGGGCCGGTGCAAGGTGCGTAGTTGCGGGTAGGCGGTCAGTGCTTTCAGCAGCGGTTCTGCGTCCTGCGTGTAGAAAAACACGGTTTCACCGCTCACCTCAACCCGGGCCGCCAGCGCGCGCAGTGGCGAATCCAGCAGGGCTTGCGCGCCATTGCCGTACACCTCGACCACGTCGGGCTCCAGGTGCTGGGCGATCAGGTCGCGAGGTTTACCCTCGGCGATCTTCTTGCCATGGTCGAGTACCAGCAAGCGCGAGCACAGGCGCTCGGCCTCGTCCATGAAGTGCGTGGTCAGCAAGATTGACTTGCCTTGTTGTAGTAACAGCTGCAAACGCTCCCACATCAGGTGGCGCGCCTGCGGGTCCAAACCGGTGGTGGGCTCGTCGAGCAACAGCAACTTGGGGTCGTTCACCAGCGCGCGGGCCAGGCTCAGTCGGCGTTTCATGCCGCCCGATAACTCGCCCGGCTTCGCATTGGCTTTTTGCGTGAGGCTGGCGAACTCCAGCAGCGCCGGAATGCGCGCACGGATCTGCTTGTCTTTCAGACCGAAGTAGCGGCCGTAGACCAGCAAGTTTTCGGCGCAAGTGAAGTCAGGGTCGAGCGTATCCATCTGGGTCACCACGCCCAGTTGGGCCTTGATGGCGAGCGCGTCGGCTGGCATTTGCAAGCCAAAGGCAGTGATGCTGCCAGCGTCCGGCACGCTTAAGCCCAGGCACATGCGAATAGTGGTGGTTTTGCCGGCGCCGTTGGGGCCGATGACGCCCAGGCACTCGCCTGGGGCAATGTCAAAAGACACGTCATCCACCACCGTGCTGTCGCCGTAGCACTTGCGCAATCCCTGCACAGATAATATTGAAGATTCCATGCGTTGATTGTGACGCAGGCGGCAATTTGCCCAACCTGAAAGCCCTTCATTTGCACACCCATTCAACCCATTTTTCGGAACGCTCACGCGCACCCTTGTATGACCACACTCGGCACTCCCCTCTCACCTAAAGCCACCAAAGTCATGTTGCTGGGCTCCGGCGAACTGGGCAAGGAAGTCATCATCGCCCTGCAACGTCTGGGCGTGGAAACCATCGCGGTCGATCGGTACGACCACGCCCCCGGCCAGCAGGTGGCGCACCACAGCCGCACCATCACCATGAGCGACCCGGCGCAACTCAAGGCGCTGATCGAGGCCGAGCGACCGCATCTGGTGGTGCCCGAAATTGAAGCCATCGCCACGCCGATGCTGGAAGAACTGGAAGCGGCCGGTGTGGTGCGCGTCATCCCCACCGCGCGCGCCGCCCGCCTGACGATGGACCGCGAGGGCATTCGCCGCCTTGCCGCCGAAACGTTGGGTCTGCCGACCAGCCCCTACCAGTTTTGCGACTCGTTGGCCGAGTTGCAGGCCGCCATTGATGGTGTAAACGGTAACGGTATTGGCTACCCCTGCGTCATCAAACCGGTGATGAGTTCGTCGGGTAAAGGCCAAAGCAAGCTCGACGGCCCCGCTGATGTGCAAAAAGCGTGGGATTACGCCATGGCGGGCGGCCGCGTGGGCGCCGGGCGCGTCATTGTGGAAGGCTTCATCGACTTTGACTACGAAATCACCCAGCTGACCGTGCGCGCGCTCGGTGCCGATGGTCAGGTTGAAACCCACTTTTGCGAACCGATTGGCCACATCCAGGTCAGCGGCGATTACGTGGAAAGCTGGCAACCGCACCCCATGCCCACCGCCGCCTTGGCGCGCTCGCGCCACATCGCCAAAACCGTGACCGACAACCTCGGCGTGGGGCTGGACGGCAAGCCCTCCGGGCTGGGCTTGTACGGCGTGGAACTGTTCGTCAAGGGCGACCAGGTCTGGTTCAGCGAGGTGTCACCGCGCCCGCATGACACCGGGCTGGTGACGCTCACCACGCAGGTGCAAAGCGAGTTTGAGTTGCACGCCCGCGCCATTCTGGGCTTGCCGGTCAACACCGCCTTGCGCAGCCCCGGCGCCAGTGCCGTGATTTATGGCGGCGTCGAGGCCAGCGGCATCGTGTTTGACGGAGTCGAGGAGGCGCTGCGTGTGCCCAACACCGACCTGCGTCTGTTTGGCAAACCCGAGAGTTTTGTGAAACGCCGCATGGGCGTGGTGCTGGCGTTTGACGCCGATGTGCAAGTGGCTCGCGTCAACGCCAAGCTGGCTGCATCCAAAGTCAAGCCTAGGGCGGTTTGAGTTTGCTATTTAATTAATAGCTGTTAGCGCAAGTAGTACGGGAGCTAGAAGCTGATTCGGTATAAATTAATCGCGGCCTCACAGCACCGTCTGGCGCACCGCATGTTCCCAGCGCTCCATCAGTTCGAGTGCTCGGGGGGTGTCCAGCGTGGGCAAGAAGCGGCGCTCTGCGCGCCACAAGCTTGATAGTTCATCGGTGCTCTGGTAGACCCCGGTGGCGAGGCCCGCAAGGTAGGCGGCCCCCAGCGCTGTGGTCTCAGTCACGGCCGGTCGCACCACCGGAATGCCCAGCAAGTCGGCCTGAAACTGCATCAGCAAATCATTGACGCAGGCCCCGCCATCCACCCGCAACTCCGCCACCGCTGCGCCGCCGGCCTCCACCGCATCGCGGCTCATGGCTTTGAGCAGCGCCGCGCTTTGGTAGGCGATGCTCTCCAGCGCTGCGCGGGCAATGTGGGCCACAGTGCTGCCCCGGGTGAGGCCGGTGATGGTGCCCCGGGCGTCAGGTTTCCAGTAGGGCGCGCCCAGCCCGGTAAAGGCCGGCACCACGATGACACCGCCCGAATCAGGCACGCTTTGGGCCAGTGCCTGCACCTCGTGGCTGCCAGAGATGGCGTGCAAGCCATCGCGCAACCACTGCACCACTGCACCACCCACAAACACGCTGCCTTCCATCGCAAATTCAGGCTGCGCCGTGGCTTGTGCGGCGCTGGTGGTGATCAGGCCGTTGTGCGAGGTCTGAAATTGGGTGCCGGTGTGCATCAGCATGAAGCAACCTGTGCCGTAGGTGTTTTTAACCATGCCCGCCTTGAAGCATGCCTGGCCAAATAAGGCACTTTGCTGGTCACCCGCCACGCCGCCAATCGGAATGGCGTGACCGAACAAATCAGGGCTGACTTCGCCAAACAGTGCGCTTGACGGTTTGACGGACGGCATCAAATTGGCCGGAATCTCCAGCGCCTGCAGCAACTCGGCGTCCCACTGGTTGTGGTGGACGTTGAACAGCAGGGTGCGCGACGCGTTGCTGACATCGGTGGCGTGCACCCGGCCTTCGGTCAGGCGCCAGATCAGCCAACTGTCGACCGTGCCAAAAGCCAGTTCGCCGTGTTCGGCTTGCTGGCACGCGCCGGGTACGTTGTCCAGAATCCACTTGAGTTTGGTGCCTGAAAAATAAGCATCCACCAGCAAACCGGTTTTGGCCTGAATCGACTCCGCCAGGCCGCGCTCGCGCAAAGCCACGCAGGTCGGCTCGGCGCGGCGGTCTTGCCAGACGATGGCGTGGTGAATCGGCAGGCCGGTTTTTCGGTTCCAGACCACCGTGGTTTCACGCTGGTTGGTGATGCCCAGGGCGCGCACCTGGTGCGCGGCAATACCAGCCTTGGCCAGCGCTTCGTGGACGGTCGCCAGTTGGGTGCGCCAGATCTCCATCGGGTCGTGTTCGACCCAACCCGGCTGCGGGTAAATTTGCGTCAGCTCCCGCTGCGCCTGCGCCACGATGACGCCCTCGGCGTTGAACACAATGCTGCGCGAACTGGAGGTGCCTTGGTCGAGGGCGAGGAGGTAAGTCATGCGGCTCCGTTAATATAAATTGAGTTGCACACGGTTCAGGTCCATCATGACCTTAGTTTCTGTCAATTTACCGGAAAGCGTTCATGGGCATTTTGAAACCCGCCTTATTCACCCGGCGTGACGCGTTGCTGGACCGGTTGGCGCAGCGTCACGTCTACGACCTCGCCATCGTGGGCGGCGGTGCCACGGGCCTGGGTGTGGCGCTGGATGCGGCCGCGCGGGGCTTTAGTGTGGTGTTGGTGGAGTCGCATGACTTTGCCAAGGGCACTTCGTCGCGCTCTACCAAGCTGGTGCATGGCGGGGTGAGATACCTGGCGCAAGGCAATATTTCGCTGGTGCGCGAGGCCTTGCACGAGCGCACCACCTTGCTCAGCAATGCGCCGCATCTGGCGCAGCCACTGGCCTTCATCATGCCGTCCTACAAGTGGTGGGAAACGCCTTTTTATGGCATAGGTCTCAAAATGTACGATGCGCTGGCAGGCAAGGCGGGGCTGGGGGCCACCGAATTTTTAAGCCGTGCTGAAACGCTGGCGGCGCTGCCCACGGCGCAGCCGGACGGACTCAAGGGCGGCGTCAAGTACTGGGACGGACAGTTTGACGATGCGCGTCTGGCGCTGGCACTGGCCCGCACCGCCGCCAGCCACGGGGCGCTGCTGGTCAACTATTGCCGCGCTGATGACCTGCTGTATGAAGACGGAAAAATCGCCGGTTTGAAATGCGTTGACACGCAATCGGGTCGCCAATACTGCATCAATGCCCGCTGTGTAGTGAATGCTGCCGGAGTCTGGGTCGATGAGTTGCGCCAGAAAGATGGGGCCACCAGTTCATTAGAGCGTCGAGCCACGCCTGCGATGGTGGCGCCGAGTCAGGGTGTTCACATTGTGGTGGATAAAGAATTTTTACAGGCCGATGTCGGGCTGATGGTGCCCAAAACGGCCGATGGGCGGGTGTTGTTTGCCGTGCCCTGGTTGGGTAAAGTTATTTTGGGCACCACCGACACGCCCCGCAATGACCTGGACCGCGAGCCGATGCCTTTTAAGGAAGAGGTCGATTTCATCCTGAGTGAATCAGCACGTTACTTGCGCCGTGCGCCGAGTCGCAGCGATGTCAAAAGTGTCTGGGTCGGCTTGCGTCCGCTGGTCAAACCTCAGGACGACGACGGTGAAAGTACCAAAGGCCTGAGTCGCGAACACACGGTGTTGGTGAGCCGCAGTGGGCTGGTCACGGTGACCGGCGGCAAGTGGACCACCTACCGCGCCATGGCCGAGGATGTGCTGGACAAATGTGTGGAGCGGGGGCTGCTGAAACCAAGCCCGAAGGGTGTGACCACACATTTGAAATTGGTCGGTGCTGGGGATGCTGGCGGCAAGGCGCACTCTATTTGTCTGGCGCCCGGGCTGCATTCTTACGGGTCGGAGCAGGCGCTGGTGCAGAGCCTGCCGGGTGCTGATGTGTTGCTTTGTGCGGGCTTGACTCACGCCATGGTGCGCTTTGCCGCGCGCTATGAATACGCCATCAAGGTCGAAGATGTGCTGGCCCGGCGCTCACGCCTGCTGTTTCTGGATGCCCGGTTGGCAGGCTCTTTGGCGGCACAGGTGGGCGAAATTCTGTTGAATGAAACCGGGATTAACCCGGAGGTTGCTGAGTTCACAGCCCTGGCTGAACACTATCTGACCCTGCCATACTAAGTGTTGCTGGCGGTGGGTAGTGCGGCGTGACCGCACCCGACTGTCCAGTCGCCATCCGTACCGGTCTTGGTGGCAACGTTGGTGCTGATGGCCGCTGGCTTGGCTTTGCCTCTCTTGCTTGCCAGTCGCGCCACGTTGGTGGCTCTGTCGGGGGATCGATGCTCGACGCGCACCGCCAACTTGGGCATCGCGCCAGCGGGGGGCGCATAGGTCATGGGTCGTTGTCCTTCCATTTCGTTGCCCAACTTGAACACCGCCACGGTCTCGACCAGCTCCTGCGCCTGCGATTTGAGGCTGGCAGCTGCCGCCGCCATTTCTTCGACCAACGCCGCATTTTGTTGCGTCACCTGGTCCATTTGTGTCACCGCTTCACCGACCTGGCTGACGCCCTGGCTTTGCTCGTGGCTGGCGGCACTGATCTCCCCCATGATGTCGGTCACGCGGCGGATGCTGGTGACCACCTCGCTCATGGTGGCGCCGGCTTGGTCGACCAAGGTGGTGCCTTTTTCAACCTGCTCGACACTGGCGTTGATCAGGGTTTTGATTTCTTTGGCGGCCTCAGCGCTGCGACCCGCCAGGCTACGGACTTCAGAGGCTACCACGGCAAAACCACGTCCTTGCTCGCCGGCGCGGGCCGCTTCCACCGCCGCATTTAGCGCCAGGATGTTGGTCTGGAATGCAATGCCGTCAATCACACCAATAATGTCAAAAATCTGTTTGGACGAATCATTGATGCGCTTCATGGTTTCTACCACCAGCGCCACTACTTCCCCGCCTTGCAGCGCCGTGTTGCTGGCTGCGTGGGCCAGTTGGTTGGCTTGCTGTGCGTTCTCGGCGTTTTGCTTCACCGTGGCGCTGAGTTGCTCCATCGAGGCAGCAGTTTCTTCCAGGGCGCTGGCCTGTTGCTCGGTGCGGGCCGAAAGGTCGTGGTTGCCCTGGGCGATTTCAGCAGAGGCGGTGGCGACGCCCTCGGAGCCCTGGCGCACGCGCCCCACAATGTCGGAAAAACTGTCACTCATGGATTTGATCGCATGCAGCAAGCTGGACTTGTCACCCGGTTTGAGCGTAATCTCTGAATTCAGGTCTCCGCCAGCGATTTGCTGCGTGATGCCGGCGGCATACTCGGGCTCACCCCCGAGCTGCTTAAGCAAGCTGCGTGTGATCCAGACGCCGAGCACGGCGGCCAGTGTGAGCGCAATCAGCGCGACAACTAGCAGCAGATTGCGTCCAGTGGCGTAGGTCGAGTCGGCTTTGGCCTTGGCTTCTTCCATCTCAGTGAGCAGCAGGGCATTCAATTTTTTCAAAGCCCCCAGATAGACCGCTTCGACGCTCAACTGCGACTTCTCGTTGAGTGCAACCCGCGCTGCGTCGGTGTCACCATTTTTGACCGCTGCAACCGCCTTGTCGATGCCGGCACGGTAGGCCGTCTCGGCTGCTTCTATATCCTTCAATGCGGCGCGTGCGGCATCCTTGTCCAGCGCATTGACGAGCAAGTTTTTTGTCTTTTCATTGTCTGCACGTACCTTGTCGGCCTGCTTGAGGTTGGCCTGGATCTGGTCACCCGTGTCAGACATCACGGCACGACCGAGTGCGCCTGTGATCTCGTGGGCCTGCGCGACCAACTCTGCCGACAGCACGCTGGCGCTTGCCTCGTGTTCAAGTAGCGACTGCATTGAGGTGTTGAGCGAATTCAGGCGCAGCACGCCAAAAGCCACACACAGCAGCAAGAGCAGGGCCAGGGCACCAAAGGCACTGCCCAGCCGCATGCCGATGCCAACGCTTTTCATACGGTTCAGGCTCATCACAATTCCCTTCTGTTTTTTGAATTTGGTATCGGCATGCGATCGCTCGTGCTGACCGCACGCTGCAAGATCACATCAGCTTATTTGGCTTCTTTGGCGTAGGCGTCGATCACTGCTTTGGCGGCCGGCTTCGGTGCACCCAGCGTGGCCAGGGCCAGCGGACGCTCGTACTTCTTACTGTCGATGGCCTTGGTTTTTCCAGTTTCGACAAAATTTCTGCCGACACCGGCGATGCCCGCTTCGTCAGTCGCCACCAGTTCAGATACACGCTTGATTGAGGTCTGCGCCTTCAGACCGGAGCCGTACTCAGCACCGCCCATCACCAGCTTCTTGATCAGCGCGCGCGTACCTGCCGTCGGGCCTTCGCCATACACAACAATAGCTTTGTCCTTGCCGCCCACCTCTTTCCAATTGGCGATCTTGCCGGTGAGGATGTCACGCAGTTGCTCAGGTGTCAGCTTGCCGACCGGGTTGCTGGGGTGCACGATGAAGACAAGTTCGGCCTTCTTCAACTCGAAGAATTGCACAGTCTTGGGATCGACTTTCGTACCAGCCACCTCTGCCAATGGACCCGCCACATCCATCGGCTCCGACACCATGGCGATGTCGGCGGCGCCGCTGGACAGGTCTGCAAGGCCCTTGCCAGAATTAGAGCTAATGATTTGCAGGGTATGGCCGGTGCTCTTTTCAACGGCAGCTTTGCCCGACGAAACAAAGTCGGCGAACACCGTGCCTGCGCCTGAGATTCTGACGGTTTCGGCAATGGCACCGCCAGCCAGCATGGCCGTGGCGAGCGAGATGGCGCTGAAGCGAATGGTCTTGTTCATCGTTTTTTCCTGTGGTTTGGTTAGGTCAGGCGCCACTTTATAGGGGTGTATAAATCTAGTCTGTAGGGAGAATTAGATTAAATGTGTAGATACATTTAGACATCTGTGAAGATTTTCACAAGGGGGCGATCAGCGATATTCGTCACAGCGGTTCAGCCTGTGGCGATGAGTGCAAGTCGTGAACGACTCTTCCGTTGCACTCATGGATCAGACTTAGCAGCGGGCAATGTTAGTAATAGGACTGGAACGAAGCCAACTTGCAATATCCTGCTCATAGTTGAAGATTCCTGCCAAGGTGAAGGTCTGCTTACGAGAATTCACTGGATTTCTAGGGTTTCAGCGAAGGGTAGGAATGGGTCTTGAGTCCACCAACTTTCTCGTAAGTCGACCTTCAAACTGAACGGCTGCAATGGAGAAAAACGTGGACTTGCAAGAGCAGCGGTTTCAGTCATAGGCTCCCAAAAATGTCCGCTCGAAACCCGACATTCACCCCATTACCCCGACCATCAGTGGAAATTACTCGAAGCTTCCCGAGTCGGAGAGCCGCCGGGCGTATACGGCTAGCACGATGCGCTCGGAATGCACCAGGTAGTCGTTGAGGGTGGTGGCGCTTTCCTGAAGTTTGCCCGCCTCGAACAACTCCAGAATCTTGACATTGCTCTCGATGTACGGCGCGTGCAAAAACTCCGGGTCATTGAGCAGGCCAAACGCCAATCGCAACTCGGCCAGGATGTGCGAGAACATGACATTCAACCGCTCGCTGTCGGCCAGTTCGACGATGGCCATGTGAAACTCCATATTCGCCGTGCCCACGCCTTGCCAGTCGCAAGCGTCGCGGCACTTGAGCGCCATGTCGACCGCATCGCGCATGTGTTTTTTGGCCGGGTGGCGCGGGTAGGCCTGCGCCAGTGCCTGGCACTCGATCAGGCGGCGAACACGGTAAATATCAATGATGGAGGCGATGCTGGGGATGGCCACTGACACGCCGCAGTTCGGCGTGTGCTGCACCAGACCTTCTTTGGTGAGGATGCGAAAGACCTCGCGCAGGGTGTTGCGCGATATGGCCAGGCTCTCACTCAGGGTCGCTTCCGACAGGCGCTGGCCGGGCGTGAACTCACCTTGGACGATCTTGTGGCGAATCAGATCGGCCGTGCGTTCATTCAGTGTCAGCGCGTTGGCCGGGAGTTTGGGGGTCATAGCTGAAATGGAAGTGAGGGCTGAAGTGGAGTGCGCTTTGTACCAGATTTCAGACACTAGCGCGCTATTTCTCAGGGTTTATACCAGTGCAGAAAATGCACTACTGCTGGGCATAATGCACCATCTTGCAGTACAACTTATTGCATATTGTTAAATGATTCAAATATCATTGTTCAACAATAGGCATGCAAATTGCATCGCATGGTGAGCTGGCAGGTTTGCAGGGTCAGCACAAGAACTGGGTTTTTATATGTACAACGAAAGATCAATATGACTAGTGATGTCAATTTGTGGCCGCTCATCGGGGTAGCCGTCATCATCGCGGGCTTCGTCCTGCGTTTTAACCCGATGCTGGTCGTGATCTGCACGGCCATCGTGACGGCGTTCGCGGCGGGTTTTCCGGTGGAGCGGATTCTGACCGCCATTGGCACCGGTTTTATCAAAACCCGTAACCTGCCCCTGATCCTCTTGCTGCCGCTGGCGGTGATTGGTCTACTGGAGCGCCACGGGCTGCGCCAACATGCACAGAACTGGATCAGCCGCATCAAGTCGGCCACGGCCGGGCGCCTGCTGCTGATTTACCTGGGCGTGCGCCAGTTGACCTCGGCGATTGGACTGACCAGCCTGGGCGGGCATCCACAAATGGTGCGTCCGCTGCTGGCGCCGATGGTGGAGGGCGCGGCCGAAGTGCGTTACGGCAAGCTGCCTGATGCCGTTCGTTTCAAGCTGCGCGCCTATTGCGCCGCCACCGACAACGTGGGCCTCTTCTTTGGTGAAGATTTGTTTGTGGCGTTTGGCGCCATTGTGCTGATGACCACCTTTTTGCACGAAGCGGGTGTCGATGTCGAGCCGATGCGCATTGCCCTGTGGGGTATTCCAACGGCGATTTGCGCCTTTGTCATCCACGCCTGGCGCCTCAATCGCCTGGACAGTATGTTGTCGCGTGAGATGGCGCAACACGCAGCCACCAAGGGAGTTTGATCATGATTTTCTCTATTCAATATTTGTATTACCTGGTCGGCGCCATTCTGGTCATCACGGCGGGCATGACGCTGGCTGACAGCAGCCATCCCAAGCGCTATTCAAGCGCTTTGTTCTGGGCGCTTTACGCCACCGTGTTCCTGATTGGCGAGAAGCTGCCGCCGCTCTGGGTGGGTACGGGCGTGGTCGTCATGGCCTTGATCGCGGGCTTCAACGGCGTGGGTGCGGGGCGCCATGTGGCACGCACCGCCGAGCGGTACCTTGAAAGCGCCAAGCGCCTGGGCAACAAGCTGTTTATGCCCGCCTTGGCGATTCCACTGGTCACGGTGATTGGCACCTTGTCGGCCAAGTACCTCAGCGTGGGCGGTCTGCCGCTGATTGACCCCAAGAACACCACGCTGGTGAGCCTGGGCCTGGGTTGCGTGATCTCGTTCGGGCTGGTGTGCTGGCTGACGAAGGAAAGCCCGGCACAAGGCTTTCGCGAATCGCGCCGCCTGACCGACGCGCTGGGCTGGGCCCTGGTGCTGCCACAAATGCTGGGCATGCTGGGCCTGGTGTTCTCGGACGCGGGCGTGGGCAAGGCCGTGGCCTTTGTCACCACCAGCTACATCAACATGGACATCCGCTTTGTGGCGGTCGCGGTTTACGTGATTGGCATGGCGCTGTTCACAGTGGTCATGGGCAATGGCTTTGCCGCTTTTCCGGTGATGACCGGCGGCGTGGGCGTGCCGATTTTGATGGGCGTTTACCACGGCGACCCGGCGGTGATGGCGGCCATCGGCATGATGTCAGGCTACTGCGGCACCTTGCTGACCCCCATGGCGGCCAATTTCAATATCGTGCCCGCCGCGCTACTGGAGCTACCAGACCGAAATGGGGTGATTCGGGCGCAGGTGCCCACGGCGCTGACCTTGTTGTTGGCCAATGTGTTCTTGCTGAACTTTTTGATGTTCCGTTAACCAGGACGTGCCATGCCAGCACTTTGGTGCATTTGGCAGCGCGCAAGCGCAGACTTATGACATTGACCCACGCTGCCCGGCCCACCGCGCAGCCCTTCAGGAATAGCTTATGAAAATCGATTTGAACAGTGATTTGGGCGAGAGCCTGGGCGCCTGGCGCATGGGAGACGACGCCGCCATGCTCGCCCTGGTGAGCAGCGCCAACGTAGCCTGCGGCTTTCACGCCGGCGACCCGGCGGGCATATTGCGCACGCTGCGCCAGGCGAAGACTAACGGTGTGGTGGTGGGCGCGCATGTGGGCTACCGCGACCTCATTGGTTTTGGCCGACGCACCATGGATGTGGACAGCGCCGACCTGATCGCTGATGTGATTTACCAGATTGGCGCGCTCAAAGGCTTGGCCGCAGCAGCAGGCACCGACGTGCGTTATGTCAAACCCCACGGCGCGCTGTACAACACCATCGCCCACGATGCCCGCCAAGCCCACGATGTGATCACCTCCATCCGAGAGATCGACCCCAGCCTGACGCTGGTGGCGCTGGCTGGTTCACCGCTGCTGCGCTGGGCTCAAGAAAAGGGCCTGCGCGTGGTGGCCGAAGCCTTTGCCGACCGCGCCTACACCCCGACAGGTGCGCTGGTGTCGCGGCGCGAACCCGGCGCCGTGCTGCATGACGCAAACCTGATTGCCGAGCGCATGCTGCGCCTGGTCCGCGATGGGGTGATCGAAGCCATTGATGGCAGTCGGGTCTCGATTCAAGCCGACTCGATCTGCGTGCATGGCGACAACCCTGCTGCGGTGGCGGTCGCCACCCAAGTGCGCGCCCGACTGACGCAGGCCGGTGTCACCATCGCATCATTTGAAGTCGCGGCGGCATGATGCGGTTCTTGCCCGTCAACTTGAACGCCTTGCTGGTGGAGTTGGACAACCTGGAGCAAACGCTGGCACTGCTGGCCTCGCTCAAGAACGAGCCCATCGCCGGTATCGAAGAGCTGGTGCCTGCCGCCCGCACGATTCTGGTCCAGTGGCGCCCCAGTGCCTGCAGCCTGGCCGAGCTGGTGCGCCAGATTAGCCAGCGCGATGTCAGCGCCCGCGCCGAACGTAGCGGCACGCTGATCGAGATTCCCGTGCACTACACCGGCGACGACCTGATGGAGGTGGCCGAGCTGCTGGGTATCACCCCCGAAGAGGTCATTCGCCGCCACACCGACAGCGAGTACACGGTGGCCTTCACCGGCTTTGCGCCCGGTTTTGCCTACCTGAGCGGCGGCCACCCCAGCTTCAACGTGCCACGCCGCAGCACCCCGCGCACGCGCATTCCGGCGGGCGCGGTCGGGTTGGCGGGCACCTTCAGCGCCGTCTATCCGCAGGCCAGCCCCGGCGGCTGGCAGATCATTGGCGTCACCCCCACGGTGATGTGGGACCTGGCGCGTGACGTGCCCGCGCTGCTGCAACCCGGTTACCGGGTGAGATTTGTTGATATTGCTACTATTTCAATAGCTGCTTGCGCAAATAGCACGGGGGCTAGAGGCCTAAAAGACTTAATTCCTTTGAATCCGCAAGCTGCCAGTCCGTTCCTTGGCGACACCGCACTCGAAATCCTGTCCCCCGGTCTGCAAACCCTGTTTCAGGATCTGGGTCGCCCCGGTCAAGCCGGGCAAGGCGTGTCGGCCTCTGGCGCCATGGACCAAGCCGCGCTCAAGGCCGCCAACCGGCTGGTCGGCAATACTTCAAACAGCGCCGGTCTGGAAACCGCCAGCGGTGGCCTGCGTCTGCGCAGCCACGGCGACACAGTGGTGGCGGTGACCGGGGCCGATGCCCCCTTGACCGTGACCAGCGCCAACGGACGCCATTGGCCGGCCGCGCGTTACCAGCCGTTCGCGCTGACCGAGGGCGACACCCTGAGCATCGGCCAGCCGCAAGCGGGCCTGCGCACTTACCTCGCGGTGCGCGGCGGCTTTGCCGTGGCGCCGGTGCTGGGCAGTTGCGCCACCGACACGCTGGCCCAGGTCGGCCCCAAACCGTTGGCCGCGGGCGACGTGCTGCCAATCCGAACGATGCCGCATGGCGCGGCGGTGGGCCTGCCAGAAGAAGCACCGATGGACTTGCCCACCCTGCAAGACGTGGTCACGCTCGACGTGGTGTTGGGCCCACGCACCGACTGGTTCACACCCGAGTCGCTGGAACGCATGCGTAGCCAGCGGTGGCAAGTGACACCGCAGTCCAATCGCATCGGCCTGCGCCTGGCGGGCGAGGTGGCTTTGGCACGCGCCGTGCCGGACGAACTGCCGAGCGAAGGCACCCCTTGGGGCGCAATACAGGTGCCGCCCAGCGGCCAGCCGGTGCTGTTTCTGGCCGACCACCCGCTCACTGGCGGCTATCCGGTCATAGGCTGCGTCGCCACTTACCACCTAGATCGGGCCGGGCAGATTCCGATCAACGCCTGGGTGCGCTTCAACCCCATCCGCGACTTTGAACCCCTCACGACCGTGGCACGCGACAGCGCGGCCCCCATCCACACCGATAGAGAAACCGCATGAAAAAAGTACTGATTGCCAACCGGGGCGAAATTGCCGTGCGCATCGCCCGCGCCTGTGCCGATTACGGCGTGAAGTCCGTGGCCGTGTATGCCAACCCCGACCTCAACGCCCTGCATGCCCGCATGGCTGATGAAGCCTATGGTCTGGATGGCGACCGCCCGGCCGAGACCTACCTGAACATCGAAAAACTGCTGGCCGTGGCCAAGCGCAGCGGGGCTGACGCCGTGCACCCCGGCTACGGTTTTCTGTCGGAGAGCGCGGCCTTTGCCCAAGCGGTGATCGACGCCGGTCTGCTCTGGATCGGCCCGTCGCCCGCCGCCATCGCCTGTCTGGGCGACAAGGTGCAGGCCCGCAAGATCGCCCTGAAAGTCGGCGCCCCTTTGGTGGCGGGCACGACAGAACCGGCCAAAGATGCCAGCGAAGTGCTGGCCTTTGCCGAGCAGCATGGCCTGCCCATCATCATCAAGGCCGCGTTTGGCGGCGGTGGGCGCGGCATGAAGATCGCGTGGCGCATGGACGAGGTGGCCGAGCAATATGAGTCCGCCGTGCGCGAGGCCATCACCGCGTTTGGGCGTGGCGAGTGTTTTGTGGAGCAGTTTCTGGACTGCCCGCGCCACATCGAAGCGCAGGTGCTGGCCGACAACCACGGTCATGTGGTCGTTCTGGGCACGCGCGACTGCTCGCTGCAGCGACGCAACCAGAAGCTGGTGGAAGAAGCGCCCGCGCCGTTCCTGAGCGACGCCCAGCGCAGCCGCATCCACCAGGCCGCACACGACATTTGCGCCGAAGCTGGCTACACCAGCGCGGGTACAGTTGAGTTCCTGCTAAGTGGCAGCGGCGCCATCTCATTCCTTGAAGTCAACACCCGCCTGCAGGTGGAGCACACCGTCACCGAGCAGACCACCGGCATTGATCTGGTGCTGGAGCAGTTGCGCATTGCCGATGGCCACGCGCTCATCCTCACCGAAACGCCGGTGCCCCAAGGCCACGCTTTTGAGTTCCGCATCAACGCCGAGGACGTGGGGCGCGGCTTTCTGCCGACACCGGGTCTGGTTACGCTGTTTGCAGCCCCCTCGGGGCCGGGTGTGCGGGTGGACGCCGGGGTCGAAACCCTGTCCACCGTGCCGGGCACGTTTGACTCGCTGATGGCCAAGCTGATCGTCACCGGTGCCACCCGTCAGCAGGCCATTGCGCGGGCACGCCGGGCGCTCAAAGAGTTCCGCATTGAAGGCGTCGCCTCGGTGCTGCCGTTTCACCGGGCGGTCATGGCGCACCCGGATTTTGTGTCCGAGGAACCGTTCAAGGTCCACACGCGCTGGATTGAAACCGACTTTGCCAACACACTGGCTGCTGCGGCACGCGCCGAACCCGCACCGGATGCCCGCCTCTACCGCACTGCCATGGAAATCGACGGCCGCCGTGTCACGCTGGGTCTGCCTATGGAACTGCTGCGCGGTATGCAGTCGCCGGGTGCTGGCGCCAATGAGGCTGCAGCAAGCCCGACAGCTGTTGATAAAGATCTCCGTGCAGTGTTCTCGCCCATATCTGGAACCTTGCAGTCTTGGACCGTACCCGACGGCAGCGATGTCCATAAGGGCGACACGATTGCTGTCATGGATGCCATGAAAATGGAAATGCACGTTTCCGCCCACCGCAGCGGGCGCATCACACTAAATGCTCCGGAAGGAAGTTACCAATTATTGGAGTCTGTTCTGGCCACCATTGAATAATCAGAGCATCAGGCAGAAGGATTGGCTTTTGACCGAAGTCGAACGGGGCAACCCATAGGCAGGCTTTCGTGATCGGCAAATGGGTCTTCAAGAGTCGGACCCATTCTCTGTAGCGGCCAGTCAAAGTTGAATGTCTGAGATAAAGAAAACCTATCCCGGCAAAGACGTAGGTTGATGGCAACGATCGGGAGCACTTGATTGATCCAGTTGTTTGATTTTCAGCGCTGGTCAGCCGCGTCATATGTAAGCTCATCGTGGGACAAATTGATTAATATCAATAATTGGCAATCGGAGCGGTAGTTGCGGTCGCAAAGCTAAAGTACCGATACCAGTGACGTAATGAACTGGAAGGGATGCTCGGGTTGGGCCATTAACGGTGTGCCCCGTAAGCCTGATTCACCGTACAAAAATTACTTAAGCGAGATAGTGGCTATAAACAACCTCCTTGGCTCTTGGCAAAATATTGGTCTTCAACGCAAGTTGCAGTTTCTTATTCAGGGTCTGTTGCTGGTCATCCTGCTTGCTGCGCAGCAATGGCTGACCCACGAGTTTGCCCAACAAGAACTCACATCTGCCGAAGAGCGCACGATGGCCGTGGCAGACGGCGCCATCAATGGCTTGAACACCATGATGGACATTAAAGTGGGGGGCAAGGACGCCATCAGTGACGCCCCGAGCCGGGCACTTTTTATTCAACGACTGGGTGTCTCAGACAAACTCAAGGAACTTCGGGTGGTGCGTGCCAAAGGCGTCAATGACGAGTTTGGTGAAGGACTGCCCCAAGAAAAACCAGTCGATGACCTTGATCGCAGTGTTCTGGCCAGCGGCAAACCACAATTCAAAACGACGATCACCGACAACGGTGAGGCGTCGCTCAGAGCCGTCATTCCGTCTATTGCCATGAAAAGTTTTAGATCCTCCAAATGTCTGGGGTGTCACGGGGTTGATGAGGGCAGCGTCCTTGGCTTGGTCAGCGTCACCGTGGATATCAAGGAGGATCTGGCGCACATCCAAAAATTGACCAACTGGCTCTGGGCTGGGCAAGTCGTTTTGCAGATCACCCTGTTTTTTGTCATTGGTCTGATCGTGCGCCGCTCACTGCGTCAACTCGGTGCCGAGCCGGACGAAGCCGTCAGCCTGGCTCAAAGCGTGGCGCATGGCGACCTTAGCCATGCCATCGCCCTGAAACCCGGTGACTCCGACAGCATGATGGCCCAGTTCAAGTACATGCAGGAGAACCTGGCCAAGATCGTCTGGGACGTGCGCCAGGGTGCCGAAGGGGTGGCCACCGCCAGCATTCAAATTGCCCAAGGTAACAGTGATTTATCGGCTCGCACGGAGCATCAAGCCAGCGCTCTGGAGCAAACAGCAGCCTCTATGGAGCAGCTCGACACCACCGTCAAACAAAATGCGGACAGTGCGCGCCAGGCCAATCAACTTGCAAAGAGTGCGTCCAACGTGGCAATACGCGGTGGCGAGGTGGTGGCACAGGTGGTGCAGACCATGAAAGGCATCAACGAGTCGTCGCACAAAATCTTCGAGATCATCGGTGTGATTGACGGTATCGCCTTCCAGACCAATATCCTGGCACTGAACGCCGCCGTGGAAGCCGCGCGTGCCGGTGAACAGGGCCGTGGTTTTGCGGTGGTCGCCACTGAAGTGCGCTCCCTGGCAGGACGCTCCGCGCAGGCAGCCAGAGAAATCAAGTCTCTGATCAGCGCCAGCGTGGAACGGGTCGATCAAGGTAACGTGCTGGTCGATCATGCGGGCATGACGATGCAGGAAGTGGTGGGCAGCATTCAGCGCGTCACCGAAATCATAGGCGCCATCAGCGTCGCCAGCGATGAGCAAAGTTCAGGCGTTGGTCAGGTGGTGGAGGCAATCTCCCAGATGGATCAGGTCACACAACAAAACGCCGCCCTAGTTGAAGAAATGGCTGCTGCCGCCGAGAGTCTGAACTCCCAAGCGCAGGAACTTGTGCAAACAGTCAGCGTTTTCAAACTGAAATAGTTTGAAAACGTCACCAGGTTGGCGACCTTACAACTGGCTATTGGCAGCCTATTTCAACTTGAATATACGGCTATAACTTGTGATGGTTTAAGGACTAGTCCTGTGCCAACATTTATTATGTTTTGCATAAAAATACCACCAACGGACTTTTTCTGACCATTGCCACTGCATTTCAGTAAAAGTTGAATTCCGTTCAAGTGAAATCAAGAAGATCAAAACAAGGGCGGGATTAGATGAGCAATGGTATGAAACTGAGAAAGTTGTGAACTACCCATGAGTGACACATCTCCTCGAAAAATAGC
>NZ_JBAWYV010000028.1:0-34627 GCF_037143375.1 Rhodoferax sp.
CGCCGCCGCACGCTGGAGCAACTCAAGCTGTACCACGTTCCACTGGGTGACGTGGCAGATTTGGCGATGAAGGATGCCTTTGACCGGTTGGCCGAATCTCAGGACGACAACCCGGTGTTGTACATTGAGGCCCGAGAGATCCAGGCGCGGCGCAAAGCCGGTGGTTTGGTGTGGTTTGACTTCAAAACGCTTTGCGGTGGACCGCGCTCCCAAAATGATTACCTTGAAATTGCCTCTCAGTTTCATACTGTGCTTTTGAGCGATGTGCCATTGATGCCTTCGCGCATGTCATCGGAGGCGCGGCGTTTTACCTGGCTGGTAGACGTGCTTTATGACCGGCGCGTCAAATTAATCATGTCGGCCGCCGTAGCGCCTGAAGAACTTTATACCGAAGGCATGCTGGCCCACGAGTTTCCCAGAACGGTGTCGCGCTTGAATGAAATGCAATCGAGTGAATATCTGGCCTTGGAGCGTCGCGTTGTGGACACCAGCTTGACATGAAAGTTCTCACTTTATGGGGGCTGTTGTTACTCACAAGTGCTTGCAACCTTGCCAATGCATCAGATGCCGAAATCGCTATTCTTACGACGCCGTCTTTGAATAGTGATGCAGAACGAAGTCGCATTCAGGCCGAGCGCGCGCGTGAAGAGGCGCTATTTTTGGCGGCAGAAGCGCAGTGTTACACACGGTTTGCTGTCAGTGATTGCATCAGGCAAGCCCGCAGTCACCGTCGCGAAATGCTGGACAAGCTTCGTCGGCAGGAAGTTTCCATCAATGATGCGGAGCGGAAACTAAAAGCGCTTGAGCAATTCGAGAAGATTCGGGAAAAATCCTCTGTGCAACGAGTCGAAGAAGATTCACTGCGCCGACTCGATGCGCAACAGGCTCAGAAAGAGCGTGAAGACAACGCCGCACAAAAAGCAAACGAGGCCAATAAGGTAAAGCCGGTGCAGTCCAGGGCTCAGCCCGCTTCTGAAGTGAAAAATACAAGCCGGTCACAGGAAGATATTGCCCGTGATCGAAAGCAATACCTAGACAAGCAGAAAGAAGCTGAAGCGCACCGGGCCAGCGTTTTAAAAAGTATCAAAGATAAAACGGAAGAGCCCAAAAAACCTCTGCCGACGTTTCCCTGAACTTAGCTCCCTAGTGGCTCAAGTTTGACGACGACCAAAGATAGATTGTCACCCCCGCCATGGCCACGCGATCGGGCTTTCTCGATCAAGAACTCGGTGGCTTCCCGGGCCGATAGCGTTGAGAGAATGGAGCCAATTTCGGCGTTGGTAAAGTAGTGCCACACACCATCGCTGCAGGCCATCAAGACATCGCCTGCTCGCAGTTTGGGGATGAAATGAGAATCTACGGGCGGGTCGTTTTCTGTCCCCAGGCAACCCATCAGAATATTTGATTGCGGGTGCACACTGGCTTGTTCCTCCGTGATCTCACCTCGATTGACCAAGGCTTGGACATAAGAGTGGTCCATGGTCCGTTTGACGAATTTCCCGGCGTAGAAATGGTAAATACGGGAATCACCGGCATGGGCCCAATAACAATCGCCACCCGGATTAATTAAAAAGGCAGCCACGGTACTGTGCGGTTCTTCTTCGGCCGATATGGCTGTCAATTTAATGACCGTGTGTGCTTCCAGAACGAGTTGCTTCAAAGTGGCATCTGCGTCATCTGTCTCAGGTGAATAGCGTTCAAACAGTTGTTTGGCGGTCAACATGACTTGGTCTGATGCTTTGCGTCCACCACTGCGCCCCCCCATTCCGTCTGCCAGCACGGCCAACAGGCATCCGCTGACTCTGGAGTGGCTCAGCAAGATGACCTGATCTTGCTGGTAGTCACGGTCACCTTTGTGGATGCCGGTTGATGCGGTGAGTCGGTAGCCTTTGGACATGATGATCTGCTTAAAAGCGAAGGTCTCTTAAATATGTACTAAAGTCGTATTATCAAGCCAACCCTGTACTTCCAACAGACCGAATACCTCGGTTTTCCCCATATAGATATTTTGGACTCGAACCTGAACTCCCCTGAACGTCGGCTGATTGATCTCCGGATTGAACACGGAGATCTTGATGCCATGATTGACCGGGCAAGCGAAAACCCGCTGGATGAACTCTTGTTGCGGCGTTTGAAAAAAAGACGTTTGGGCTTGCGTGATGAGATCATTCGAATTGAGCGCATCGTCACCCCTGACGAACCGGCCTGAATCATGAGTTTGCAGGAGGTGGTGGGTGATGCGTTCACGCCAGATGGACTGTTGTCGCGGACGATCGAAGCCTTTATGCCCAGGGCGGGTCAAACCGAGATGGCATCGGCTGTAGCACGTACGATTGACAACGGTGGTGTACTTGTTGTCGAGGCTGGAACCGGCATTGGCAAAACTTTTTCGTACTTGGTGCCAGCGCTTCTTAGTGGAAACCGAGTGCTCGTTTCCACTGCCACAAAAACGCTGCAAGACCAGTTGTTTGGTCGTGATATACCGCAGTTGGTCAAAGTTCTGGGCTTGCCCGTGCGCACCGCATTGCTCAAAGGGCGAAGCAGCTATTTGTGTTTGTACCGTTTGGAAATCGCCCGGCATGACCTCAATTTACCGGAGCACTTGGCAGCGCGGACGCTGGCCAAGGTTGAACAGTGGGCTCAGGTGACACAAACCGGCGACTTGTCTGAGTTGCCGGGACTTGACGAGCGGTCGCCTGTGATTCCATTCGTGACCTCTTCGCGTGACAACTGTCTGGGGGCGCAATGTCCACAATTTCGTGACTGCCATGTCAATCTTGCTCGCCGTAAGGCGCTTGCGGCCGATGTGGTGGTGGTGAATCACCATCTTTTTTTTGCTGATTTGGCGGTGCGTGACTCTGGTGTAGCCGAGTTGCTGCCATCGGTTCAAACCGTTATTTTTGATGAGGCGCATCAACTCAACGAAACCGGCGTCCAGTTCATGGGCAATCAACTGACAACGGGTCAATTACTGGACTTTGCCCGTGACTTGATGGCTGTTGGATTGCTTCATGCGCGTGGTTTACTGGATTGGCATGCGCTTGCTTCTGAGCTTGAGCACGCAGCACGTGACTTGCGGCTGGTTGTTGGTAAGTCGTATCCGGGCGCCAAACTGCGATGGGTTGGAGAATCTCCAGAATTGGTCGATGCAATAGAGTGGAAAGAAGCTATGGATGCGGTTCACGCTTCTTGCATCAAGGTCAACTTTGGGCTCGAAACAGTCAGTGAAATCGCCCCTGAACTGGTGCGGTTGAGTGAGCGTAATCAGGAATTTATTGATCGTATCAATTTTTTCTCGGGAAGTTGTCAACTTGATTCAGTGCGCTGGCTGGATGTTGGCATTCAATTGAGACTGGTTGAGTCGCCGTTAGATATTTGCAATACGGTCAAATCTCGAATGATCCAGGCCAACGATGAGTTGGTGGGTCGAAAGTCCTGGATTTTCACCTCGGCCACCTTGGGTAATGACGCCAAGTTACGCTGGTTTACTGAGCCATGTGGCCTGGATGAGGCTGAAATTTTAAAAGTGGAGAGTCCGTTCGATTATTCAGCGCAGGCAGTAGTTTATGTACCCCAACATTTGCCCAAACCCAATGACCCGACGCACAGTGCACAGGTCGCTGAGTTTGTCGCCAATGCTGCCGCCGTTATTGGAGGCCGCACCCTTGTCTTGACCACGACCTTGCGAGCGCTGAAAGTTGTTGCCGATTCATTACGCCAATGGTTTTCAAATTCAAAAAATTTGGATATTCTTGAGCAGGGAGAAATGCCCAAGCGGGAACTGATAGAGCGCTTTCGTCTTGGCAATCAGGACGGCCGCGCAGGCTGCATTCTGGTCGCTTCGGCTTCCTTTTGGGAGGGCGTGGACGTGCCTGGTGACGCATTACAGATGGTGGTTATTGACAAGCTACCATTTCCGCCGCCCAGCGATCCACAAGTAGAAGCGCGATCAAAACGACTTGAATCAAACGGTAAAAGCGTTTTTAACAGTTACTTTATGCGTGAAGCCGCTTTGGCACTCAAGCAAGGTGCCGGTCGGTTGATACGGCACGAGTCTGATCGCGGTATTTTGGTGATTTGCGATACCCGTGTGTCGTCGATGGGCTATGGACGGCGGTTGTTGGCGGCACTGCCGCCCATGCGAAGAATCAACTCTGAAGCGGAAATGGCAATCGAGCTAAACGCCCTTACCAGACCTTCCACCATGGATCCGAGTTGGATTTGAAGCCACGGGTCAGGAATTCAGTTTGGGGATAGTTCTTCTCCAGCACTCGTTTGGCATCGTCACGCAGTTGAGTCATGCCAAGGGCGTCGTAAGATTTGACGATGATGAACAGTGCTTCTTCCAGAGCTGGCATGCCTTGGTAGTCAGAAACCACGATTTGGGATCTGTTGATCGCGGCAACATAAGCACCCCGGGTAAAGTAATAACGCGCAACGTGAACCTCATACTGCGCCAATGAGGTCACGATATACGTCATGCGCAGAGTGGCATCTGGTGTATAGCGAGAGGCTGGAAAACGTGTCACCAACTCCTTGAATGACTCAAAAGATTCTTTGGCTGCCTTTTGATCTCGTTCTGCCAAATCTTGCCGGGTAACGGCTGAAAACATGCCGAGGTCATCGTTGAAATTGATAATGCCCTTGAGATACAAGGCGTAGTCAAGCGCCGGGCTGGCTGGATGCAATTTCATGAACCGATCAAGCGTTGCAATTGCTTGGGCTGTTTCGCCGGTCTTGTAATTGGCGTAAGCCTTGTCAAGTTGAGCCTGCTGAGCCAACGGGGTTCCGGCTGCACGGCCTTCGAGCTTTTCGAATAAGGCAACGGCTTTGTCGTAGGCGCCAGCATTCAACTCATCTTTGGCCTCGGCGTAGATCTTGTTGGGGCTCCATGAAGCCGTTTTATCTTCTGGGGTGGAGGCGCATCCTGCCAGAAACAAAGCTGCACCTGCCAGCGAACAGGCGCAGACAACCGATAATTTGGCTAGAAGCATGAAGGACAACTTTCTTGAAAAATACCGAATTGATTATATCGAGTGAGATTGATATCGAAGACATGGATGACCGTGCTGATGCCGGGCCAGATATAGAGTTACGTCATCTGATTTTTGGCGAAGCGCAGCATGGCGCGCGCCTGGACCGGGCTTTGGTCGAACTGGTGCCAGAATTTTCGCGCAGTTACTTGCAGCAATTAATTGATTTGGAAGGCGTGACGATCAATCAATCAGTGGTTCGAAAACCTTCGACGCGAGTTAAGGCGGGTGATCTTGGGGTTATTGAGTTGCGACCTACACCGCAAAGCCAGGCGTTCAAACCTGAAGTTATGGCGTTGGAAATTGTGTTCGAAGATGAACATCTCATGGTGATTAATAAACCAGCTGGACTGGTTGTTCACCCTGCGCCCGGAAACTGGAGCGGAACTTTGCTCAATGGTTTATTGGCGTATGACGAAAAAGCCATTAATTTGCCACGTGCCGGAATTGTTCACCGACTTGACAAAGATACCAGTGGCTTGATGGTGGTGGCGAGAACGCGCCCTGCCATGGATGCCTTGATTCGATTGATTGCGGCGCGTGACATGAGTCGACAGTACTTGGCATTGGCTCATAAAAATTGGCTTGGACCCCGTAGTCGGGAGGTGAATGCACCCATCGGTCGTGATCCACGCAATCGTTTGCGAATGGCTGTGGTCGATCTGGAAAAGAATGCTGGGAAGCTGGCGCGGACAGATATTGAACTCCTGCAGAATGGAAGCCAAGGATGCTTGGTCCAATGCTCGCTGCATACGGGTAGAACGCATCAAATTCGTGTTCACATGGCCTCTCTCGGGCATCCATTGGTTTCAGATTTGGTCTACGCTGGTGCAGTGGCCGCCGATATGCAACGGCAGGCGTTGCATGCTTGCCGCCTGTCCTTCATCCATCCAGTGACTCAAGAACTCATGCTTTTCAAGTCTAAATTGCCCGTTGATTTTGAAAACGCCTTGAGGCTTTGGGGTCTAAGTTACAATCAAACCTAGTTTTTTAAGACTGAAATCCCGGCAAGCCGCCGGTGATGCGCTGCAGATTCATCAATTTGCCTTGAGCGCTCCTACGATCCATTTTGAATTGCGCACCTTTATTGGTGCCTTCCTGGAATATCAATACCATGAATACGGCGGATGCCAAGCGCGTATTAGAAACCGCCTTGATTTGCTCTCAGCAGCCCTTGCAAATGCGCGATATGCGTGTTTTGTTTGATGATGGGTTGGGCGTTGACACGCTTAAAGTTCTGCTCCGAGAGTTGCAGCAGGAGTGGTCGCAACGCGGGGTTGAGTTGGTCAGTGTCGCCACGGGATGGCGTTTTCAGAGTCGCCCAGAAATGAGGGTCTATCTGGATCGTCTGCACCCGGAAAAGCCCCCTCGTTATACCCGTGCCACGTTGGAAACTCTCGCAATCATTGCTTACAGGCAACCCGTGACCCGTGGGGATATTGAGGACATTCGCGGTGTAACTGTTAATTCGTTACTTTTGAAACAACTTGAAGACAGGGGCTGGATTGAGGTAATTGGGCATAAAGAAGCGATTGGAAGACCCGCTCTTTTTGCAACCACCAAGCATTTTTTAGAAGATTTGGGCCTCGAAACACTGGATCAGTTGCCTTTACTGGATTCTCCAGTCCTGCAGACTGGTCTGATGGAGCAACTCAATAAAAGCGAGCCAGACTTTCAAGCCGAGCTTGATATTTCACCCGCTATGACTTCACCGGACAATAACGGCGACATGGCACAAGCAGCAACCACAACTGATGAGATCAGTTCTGGAGGCGAATTATTTTTCTTGACGGGAACTCAACCATGACCGCAAATATTTCCGATACGTCAGTATCTATTAAAGTAGATTCAGAAATCAAGCCTGAACAAGCCAAAAAAATTGAACCAGTCGCCACGGGTATTCGCTTTGATGATGTCGTTTCGGGTCAATTTGACGCAGACGAAGAGCGCGAAGATCTGGCTCCAAGCAAACGAGTTTTGGCGCCGATGGCTGAAACACCCAAGTTGCATAAAGTTCTTGCGCAAGCAGGAATGGGATCGCGGCTTGAAATGGAGCAGTTGATTTTGGAGGGCCGTATCACGGTCAATAACGAGCCAGCCCATATTGGCCAGCGCGTTCAAATGGGTGATCACGTCAAAGTCAATGGCAAGCCGATCAGATTCCGTATCGAAGCCCCACCACCGCGCGTCATTGCTTATCACAAGCCCGTGGGTGAGGTGGTTACGCATGACGATCCACAGAATCGGCCCACCGTATTTCGCAGACTTCCCAAGTTGTATCAGGGCAAGTGGCAGTCGGTCGGTCGCCTTGATCTGAATACGGAGGGTTTATTGCTTTTTACCAGTTCGGGTGAATTGGCCAATAATTTAATGCACCCTCGTTTTGGCTTGGAGCGCGAGTATGCGGTCCGTGTTCTCGGTGCCTTGAATAAGGATGAGAAACAACGACTCCTTGATGGTGTGAAGTTGGATGATGGCGCTGCACAGTTTGGCTCGATCGAAGAGGGTGGTGGTGAAGGTTCAAACTGTTGGTACCGAGTCACTATTTCTGAAGGCCGCAACCGAGAAGTTCGCCGTATGTTTGAGGCGGTGGGACATGCCGTTAGCCGTTTAATTCGCATCCGTTACGGTGCTATGGTTTTGCCGCGTGGACTCAAACGTGGCGCATGGATGGAATTAGACGAAGGCGATATCAAGTCATTGATGAAAGTGGCTGGAAATCGTGATTCAAGAGAATCTGCAGATGAATCAGGCCAAGGTAATTTGCCTGTTCTACGACGTGATGCCTCTGATAAAGCATCTGCGCCTCGAAATCGAAGTCGCGGTGTTCGAGGCAGTGGACCCCGCAGCTCAGGAACAGGGCAACGGAGCATGGGCTCGGGCGCAACAAAAAATTCTGGTCAAGGCGGAGCCACCCAACCTGATCCCCTGAAAACGGCTTTTGGCTACATCGGTGCCGACAGCTTTACAAGGCAAAGACAGGATCAGGGGCAGCAACGTGGGGGTGGAGGCTCTGGAAATGGGCAACGCAGAGGTGGAAAGAGTCGTTGAAAAGCGCTCAAGCGTAATGGTGTGAACCTTATTTGACCTCGCGCCAACATCAAGCGGTATTTCCCTGAATTTATCAATTACCGGGATGCACGGGTTAAAATTTGAGGCTTCGCCCGGTGGGTTGAAATTTAAACAAATTGTCCAGGAAAAACTATGACTATCGAACGTACTCTCTCCATCATCAAGCCTGATGCCGTTGCAAAAAACGTAATTGGCCAAATTTACGCACGCTTTGAAGCTGCAGGCTTAAAAGTTGTTGCCGCCAAGATGGTTTCATTGTCCCGTGGTGAGGCTGAAGCCTTTTACTCGGCTCACAAAGAGCGTTCATTCTTCAAGGATCTCGTTGATTTCATGGTTTCAGGCCCCGTCATGGTTCAAGCCCTCGAAGGTGAAAACGCTGTGTTGAAGCACCGTGACCTCATGGGCGCGACTGATCCGAAAAAAGCGGCTGCTGGAACCATTCGTGCTGACTTTGCTGACAGCATTGATGCCAATGCAGTTCATGGCTCTGATGCTGTTGACGCTGCTGCCGTGGAGATTAGCTTTTTCTTCCCCGGCATGAACATTTACTCGCGATAATTTAAAAAATGACGGTCAATCTACTCGATTACGATCTCGAGGGCTTGGCCGTTTTTTGTGAGCGGCTCGGTGAGAAGCGTTACCGTGCGGTTCAGTTATTTCGCTGGATTCACCAAAAAGGTGCCTCCAGTTTTGATGAAATGACTGACCTTGCGAAGTCATTTCGTGAGAAGCTAAAAATGTCCGCGCATATCAAGGCGCTCGATGTCATTTCTCAGCACATCTCCTCGGATGGGACCATCAAATGGTTGTTTAGCGTGGGTGGCGGGGATGCGGTCGAATCTGTATTCATTCCAGAAGATGATCGGGGAACTCTTTGTATTTCTTCGCAAGCAGGTTGTGCCGTGGGTTGTCGTTTTTGTTCGACTGGCCACCAAGGTTTTAGTCGAAACCTGAAAACGGGTGAAATCCTAGCTCAACTTTGGTTTGCAGAGCACTTCTTGCGAACACGCTTTAACAAAGTGGAGCGTGTGATTTCAAATGTGGTGATGATGGGTATGGGCGAGCCCTTGCAGAATTACACTGAATTAGTGCCGGCGCTTCGTGTCATGCTGGATGATCACGGTTATGGGTTGTCTCGTCGAAGAGTAACGGTGTCTACATCGGGTGTCGTGCCTATGATGGATCGTCTTGCCCTCGATTGCCCAGTAGCCCTGGCTGTTTCATTGCATGCACCAGATGATGTCCTTAGAGATAATCTCGTACCACTCAATAAAAAATACCCCATTGCTGAATTGTTGGATGCCTGCAATCGCTATCTGGTGCACGCCCCGAGAGACTTTATTACTTTTGAATACTGCATGCTAGATGGCGTTAATGATCAGGTTGATCATGCCAATCAGTTGGTAAGTCTTGTTCGTAAACATTCGAGTGGCGGTGTTTGGTGCAAGTTCAATTTAATCCCTTTCAATCCTTTTCCGGCCTCTGGTCTAACTTGTTCTTCACCGGCTCAAGTTAAGACTTTCGCAAGCATTTTGAGTGCTGCAGGCATAGTCACAACCATTCGGAAAACACGAGGTGACGATATTGATGCTGCTTGCGGTCAACTTGCCGGTGACGTCAAGGATCGTACCGGTATAAGTCAGCGAATTGCCCGTCAACGTACTTTCATGCTAAAGCCCATATCGGCTGAAAGCAAATAAGTCTGGGAGACTTGAGTCATGAAAATGAATACGATCCATTGGATGAAAATCAGATTTTGGATGCTTTACGCCTGTTTACTTGTTTCTGGCTTGAGTAGTATTTCTGGTTGTGCTGCCAAGTTAAATGATTCAGGTCCATCGGGCGACCGAATTGAAATGGTGACCGACTCCGATGAGCCAGATACGCGTAAACGTGCACGAATCCGCTTAGAACTAGCAGTGGGTTATTTTGAGCAGGGTCAAACAACGATTGCATTAGATGAGCTCAAGCAATCCATTGCTGCAGATCCAACATACAGTGATGCTTACAGTTTGCGTGGTTTGATTTATATGCGTCTCAATGATTTCAGGTTCGCAGAAGAAAGCTTTAAGAAGGCACTTTCGCTGAGTCCTCGTGATTCAAACGTCATGCACAATTTGGGTTGGTTGTTGTGTCAGCAGTCTCGATTCCCTGAGGCAAACCAGTTGTTTTCTCAATCACTTTCAAATCCTCAATATGGGGAGCGTGCCAAGACTTTTAGAGCTCAAGGTTTGTGTCAGGTAAGGGCAGGGCACAACGCAGAAGCAGAAATTAGTCTGCTGAAATCTTACGAGTTTGATGCAGGCAATCCTATAACCGCTTACAACTTGGCAACTTTGCTATTTCAACGCGGTGATTTCGTTAAGGCTCAGTTTTATGTGCGGCGCCTCAACAACACAGAGTTAGCCAATGCAGAGTCACTTTGGCTTGGTATAAAAGTAGAGCAAAAAATTGAGAATCGAGATGCCATGCTGCAACTTGCTGCGCAACTGGTAAAACGTTTTCCGCAATCCCGTGAAGCTGGCGCATACCAACGAGGCGCTTTCGATGAGTGAAGAAATTATTAATACCAATATAAATATGGATCGTACTCAAGAGTCAACTTCACAGTTGTCAGGTGGGGCTATGTTGCGTAAGGCACGTGAAGAAGCTGGCTTGCACATTGCCGCCTTGGCAGTTTCGTTAAAAGTGCCTGTTAAAAAGCTGGAAGCCCTTGAAACTGATCGCTTTGATTTGTTGCCAGATACGGTTTTCGTTCGTGCCCTGGCCGCCAGTGTCTGTCGTACTTTGAAAATTGACTCTGCCCCAATTTTGGAGAGGCTACCTCATTCGACGTCACCTCGACTTAAATCAGATGAGTCAGGTATCAACACCCCTTTTCGACCGGCTGGAAATGGGTCTTCTTTTGTCTTTATGAGTCAGCTTTCCAAACCGCTTGTTTTGGCTGTTTTGACTTTGCTGGTTGGTGCAGTAGTTATTATTTTCGTCCCTTTTAATCTTCCCTCAGGGATGTTTTCTACTCAAAAATCTGATGTCGCGCCATTAATTTATCCTGTTCCAAGTGCTTCCTCAGAAGCAAGCGTGAATGTAAATCAAGTAGTGACCGATGCATCAGCTTTGCCGCCGTTATCTGGCGTATCAAGTCCGGTTTTAACAAGCGAAGTTGCTGCCAGTGCCGTATCTGCGCCTGCTTCTTCCGTGCTGATGCCATCTGTAGCCGCTAATCTTGCAGGTACTGGCTCAACGACAGGAACGCTAGTCTTTAAGGCGCGGGGCGTCTCTTGGGTTGAAGTAATAGATGCTAAAGGTGTCGTGCAATTGCGTAAGACGATGGCTGAGGGCGAGAGCGTTGCAGCATCGGGTGTCATGCCGCTTTCTGTCGTGGTTGGCCGTGCCAGTAATATGGAAGCTCAAGTTAAGGGTCAAACCTTTGACTTGTCAAGCGTAGCAAAAGATAACGTTGCCCGTTTTGAGGTGAAATAGTGGACACTTTTTTGCCAATTAAAGCAGCAAATCCCAAGGCTCGAAACTCGCTGCAAGCGAGTGTGGTTTGGGGCTCGAAGGTCGTCACCATTGGTGGTGATGCGCCTGTGCGAATTCAGTCCATGACCAATACTGATACCGTTGATGTCATTGGTACCGCTATCCAAGTGAAGGAATTGGCGCTTGCAGGGTCTGAGTTGGTGCGGCTGACGGTGAACACACCAGAGGCGGCACAGGCAGTGCCGTATGTTCGAGAGCAACTTGACCGAATGGGGATAGATGTTCCTCTCATCGGTGATTTTCACTATAACGGTCATCGGCTACTTTCGGATTACCCCGCGTGTGCCCAAGCGCTGTCAAAATATCGAATCAATCCTGGCAATGTCGGCAAAGGTGACAAGCGCGATAAACAGTTTGGACAAATGATCGACGCGGCCATGAAGTGGAATAAACCAGTTCGAATCGGTGTCAATTGGGGGAGTCTGGATCAGGAGTTACTGGTCAGTTTGATGGATGAAAACAACCGTCGAGCTATCCCTTGGGATGCGAAACCTGTGATGTATGAGGCGTTGATAACCTCTGCTTTGGCGTCTGCTCATCTTGCTGAAGAGATGGGTTTAAGTAAAAACCAAATCATTCTTTCGTGCAAAGTGAGTGGTGTTCAAGATCTTGTATCTGTCTATCGTGAATTGTCCTTACGTTGCAACTATCCACTGCATCTCGGTCTTACCGAAGCGGGTATGGGTGCAAAGGGCGTTGTTGCCTCCGCTACGGCTCTTTCCATATTGCTGCAAGAAGGGATTGGGGACACCATTAGGGTTTCCTTGACGCCTCAACCAGGTGAAAGCAGAACTCAGGAAGTGGTGATCGCCTGCGAAATTTTGCAATCTCTTGAATTGCGATCTTTTGTTCCCAGTGTGACCGCTTGCCCTGGCTGTGGCCGGACTACGAGCACAACCTTTCAAGAACTGACCAAGCAAATTGAAGATTTTCTAAGGGAAAAGATGCCCGTGTGGCGCAGCCAATATCCGGGTGTTGAAAAGTTGAAGGTTGCTGTGATGGGGTGTATTGTTAATGGACCCGGGGAAAGTAAACACGCTGATATTGGCATCAGCTTACCTGGCACAGGTGAAGCACCCGCGGCACCGGTGTTTATTGATGGTGAAAAAAGTATAACTTTGCGTGGGGATTCGATTTCCCAAGAGTTTCAGAAAATTGTTGAAAACTATATTGAAAAGCGGTTCGGCAATCATTTGATTTCCACCGAGGTGTGATCGAGCTTATGACTAAAAAAGAAAACCCTCCTGCGACAGGAAAACTGACTGGCGTTAAAGGTATGAACGATGTCATGCCACCGGAATCGGCAGCGGTTGAATGGTTGGAAAGTCGTGTTCGATCACTGATGGCCCGATATGCCTATCGAAACATTCGGACCCCGATCGTTGAGAGAACTCCTTTATTTGTGAGAGGTTTGGGAGAAGTTACAGATATTGTCGAGAAAGAAATGTATTCATTTGAGGATCGGCTCAATGGTGATCCATTGACGCTTCGTCCTGAAGCGACTGCCGGTGTGGTGCGGGCGGTGGTAGAACACTCGATGTTGTATGAGGGGGGTAAGCGTCTTTATTACATCGGTCCTATGTTTCGTCACGAGCGTCCTCAGCGTGGGCGCTACCGTCAGTTCGACCAAATCGGGGCAGAGGCGCTTGGTTTTGGCGGTGCTGAAGTAGACGCAGAGTTGATACTGCTAGCCGTTGCCTTGTGGAAAGATGTCGGCTTGACCGACGTTCGCCTTGAGTTAAATAGTTTGGGTCAGCCTCAAGAGCGTGCGGCCCATCGTCAAGCCTTGATTGTTTATTTCGAACAGCACTTGGAATTGCTGGATGAAGATGCAAAGCGACGCCTCCACAGTAACCCCTTGCGTATTCTGGATACGAAAAATCCCGCGATGCAAGCTTTGGTTGAGGCCGCGCCCAGGCCACTGGACTATCTTGGCCGTGAATCACTGGCGCATTTCAATATGTTGAAAGAAATATTGGATGCAAACGGCGTGACATACACCGTTAATCCACGTTTGGTTCGCGGTATGGACTACTACAACCTGACCGTTTTTGAGTTCACTACAGATAGACTTGGTTCACAAGGTACGGTTTGTGCCGGTGGCAGGTACGATTATCTGGTTGAGCAATTGGGAGGCAAGCCAGCACCTGCAGTGGGCTGGGCACTCGGAGTTGATCGTGTATTGGAGCTCATCAAGGAGCAGTGCCTGGGTGTTATTGAACCTACGCTTGATGCGTATGCCATCGTTTCAGATGCGACAGCCTTGCCAATGGTGCTTCAAACACTTCAGACTTTGAGGTCTATGGGTATTAGTGTTCAAATGCACGCCAGTGTGGCTGGCAGTATGGGTAGCATGAAGTCACAATTTAAGCGGGCTGACAGCAGTAAAGCAAGACATGCGCTGATATTCGGCACAGATGAGGTCGAAAAAAACTTGGTAACTGTCAAATCGCTGCGAGAAGGTAGTGGCGAGCAGGTAACCCGGTCAATAGCTGAAATAGCTGACTGGGCATCCACCCTACAATCCATTCCTCTTAACTGAATATTTTCATGGCAAATCAATTAGATCTTGAAGAACAAGAGCAACTCGATCAGCTCAAGCATTTTTGGAAGCAATACGGAAACCTCATTACCTGGGCTTTGATTCTGGTTCTCGGTTTATTTGCAAGCTGGAATTTTTACCAGTATTGGCAGCGCAGCCAGGCAACACAAGCTGCTGCAATGTACGATGAAGTTGAACGGGTGGTTAAGTCCTCAGATGCTTCTAAAATAGACCGTGTCTTTGCGGACATGAAAGACCGTTTTTCGTCAACGACTTATGCTCAGCAGGCCGGTCTTTTGGTCGCGAAACAATATTACAGTGTTGGAAATGTTGAAGCATCTAAAGATGCTTTGAAATGGGTCGCCAATCAATCCTCAGATCCAGGATACCAAGCCATCGCTAAATTACGTTTGGCGGGTGTGTTGATGGACGCTAAAGCTTTTGATGAGGCACTTACACAGTTAAATAGTGCACATCCTGCAAGTTTCGATGCACTTGTGGCTGATCGAAAAGGCGACATTCTTTTGTTGCAAGGGAAAAAGACCGAAGCCATTGCTGAGTACGAAAAAGCATTCAAAAGCTTTGAATCTCGCACCGATTACCGTAAATTAGTTGAGGTTAAGTTGAATTCCCTCGGTATAGATCCCCAGCTCACTGGCGTTGCTGGAGCGGATGTGAAAAATAAGGTAACTGCACCTGCTGTTGTTTCGTCTGCATCTGAAGGTCAAAAGTGAAATTTCACATCTTTTTTTCGACAGCTTCCAAAGTGGTGCTGACCGCTGCCCTTGGCGGGATATTAGTGAGTTGCTCCAGCGGTCCTGAAAAACCTAAGCCTGCAGAATTAACGGCAAACCCAGCTCTTTTTGGGGTACGTTTGGCATGGACTACGAAAATTGGCACTGTCGATTTTCCACTGGACATTAAAGTCAATGGGACTAAGTTCTCGGTCGCCAGCACGGACGGCTTGGTTGGAAGTTTTGACGCGGTGACGGGTGCGGAAGTCTGGCGGACCCATGTGGGAACGCCAATCTCGGCCGGCGTTGGAAGTGATGGTCGATTCGCTTCTGTGGTGACACGCGGAAATGAATTAATTACGCTAGATGCAGGGCGTGAAATTTGGCGTCAAAAACTGTCTGCCCAAAGTTTCACCTCGCCATTGGTGGCTGGCGGACGTGTCTTTGTTCTAGCAGCTGACCGTTCTTTGTCTGCCTTTGATGCGCAGTCTGGAAGAAAGCTCTGGAATCAGCAGCGGCCTGGTGAGTCTTTGATCCTTCGTCAATCTGGTGTGTTGATGGCTGTTGGCGATACGCTGGTGGCTGGCTTTGCCGGACGACTTGTAGGCGTCAATCCTTTAAATGGAACGTCCCGCTGGGAGTCACCTATTGCGTCACCGCGTGGTACCAATGACATTGAACGACTGGTTGATCTGGTTGGACGAGTCAGTCGCGAGGCTGATGTGGTTTGTGCAAGGGCGTTTCAGGCTGCTGTGGGTTGCGTTGACGCCTCACGCGGTGCCCTGCTGTGGACCAAACCAGCGGACGGTTTTGTAGGTGTTCATGGGGATGAAAAATTTGTATTTGGGGTTGAGGGTGATGGAAAGATCATTGCTTGGCGCCGCGCAGATGGTGAGCGAGCCTGGATTTCTGAGCGCTTACGTTTTCGTAGCTTGACTGCTCCTCTTGTGGTTGGTCGGTCAGTTGCTGTCGGCGATGACGCAGGTTTTGTTCATTTGCTGTCTCGTGAAGACGGGTCGGTGCTGACTCGCATTACAACCGATGGTTCCGCTATCGCAACGGCTCCTGTGTTGGCTGGTGGTTCACTGGTGGTTGTCACCCGCAGTGGTGGTGTTTTTGGCTTTAAGCCTGAGTAAGTGTCGGACTTTAATTAATGAAACCAGTTTTGGCCCTTGTTGGCCGCCCCAACGTTGGGAAATCAACGCTTTTTAATCGCCTAACCAAGTCTCGCGATGCGATCGTGGCCGATTACGCAGGTTTGACCCGAGATCGCCATTACGGTAACGGAAAGCAAGGAAAGCACGAGTTCATTGCAATCGATACCGGCGGGTTTGAGCCGGATGCCACCACAGGAATTTTCAAGGAAATGGCTAAGCAGACCCGTCAGGCGGTCGCTGAAGCTGACGTGGTTATTTTTGTGGTCGATGCACGGGAAGGAATTTCAGCCCAGGATCATGAGATCGCTAAATATCTCCGTCGACTTGGAAAACCGTGTGTCCTCGCCGCCAATAAGTCTGAAGGCATGCTTGCTGGCGCGCAACTGGTCGAGTTTTTTGAACTTGGCCTGGGTCAAGTTCACCCTGTTTCTGCTGCACATGGTCAGGGCATCACGACATTGCTTGAGTTAGCTTTTGAGCCTCTTCATCTCGAGGATCCAGAGGACGAAGTTGAGGAACGCGAGCCTGGTGTGATCAAGTTGGCTGTTGCCGGGCGACCTAATGTGGGCAAATCTACCCTGATAAACACTTGGTTGGGTGAAGAGCGCTTGGTGGCGTTTGACCTTCCAGGGACCACGCGCGATGCGATTTCTGTGCCGTTTGAGCGCAATGGTCAAAAGTTTGAATTGGTGGATACGGCTGGCTTGCGTCGCAAAGGCAAAGTTTTCGAGGCCATCGAGAAATTCTCGGTCGTCAAAACACTTCAGGCAATTGAATCTTCAAATGTTGTTCTGTTACTGATTGATGCAACACAAGGCGTCACTGATCAGGATGCTCATATTGCAGGCTATATTCTTGAAAACGGCAGAGCAGTAGTCCTTGCTGTTAATAAATGGGATGCCATTGACGAATACCAGCGCGAGTTGGTCAAGCGTTCCATTGAGACTCGCTTGCCATTTTTGAAGTTTGCAACCTTGCATTTGATATCGGCAACCAAGAGGCAAGGTTTGGGTCCACTGTGGGCGTCCATTGCACAAGCCTACAAAGCGGCTAATTGCAAGATGTCAACGCCCATTTTGACCCGTTTATTGCTTGAAGCAGTACAGTTTCAAAGTCCCAAGCGTTCAGGAATGTACCGTCCCAAGCTTCGCTATGCTCATCAAGGCGGTATGAATCCGCCAGTGATTATTATTCACGGTAATTCGCTTGAGCACGTGACTGATGGCTATAAACGCTTTCTTGAAGGTCGTTTCCGTAAGGAATTTGATTTGGTAGGCACCCCGATGCGTATTGAATTTAAAACTTCTGCCAATCCATTTGCCGACAGATCCGCATAAAAACATTGCGAATTTCGTATCTTTATGTGGGTATGTAAAAGCCTCGGCTGAGATGCCACTTTGCTGTGGTATCGTCCATTTTTATTTTTTTCAATTTACTTAAACACGGAGAATATCGTGAGCAACAAAGGTCAGTTACTTCAAGATCCATTCCTCAACGCTTTGCGTCGTGAGCATGTTCCAGTTTCAATTTACTTGGTCAATGGCATCAAACTGCAAGGGCAGATAGAGTCTTTTGATCAGTACGTTGTTTTGCTTCGCAATACTGTGACACAAATGGTCTACAAGCATGCCATCTCCACCATTGTGCCGGGACGCGCTGTGAACTTTACAACCGGCGAGGGTGACGAGCCTGCAACCGCTTAATGATTCTTCGGCCCCAACCATTCTGGTTGGAGTCGATTTTGGATTGCCTAATTTCGATAGTGAGCTCGAGGAGTTAGGTTTGTTGGCACAGACCGCAGGCCTAAATCCTGTGGCGCGTATGACTTGCAAGCGTAAAGCGCCAGATGCTGCGCTGTTTGTTGGCAGCGGTAAGGCTGACGAAATCAAGTTATTGGCCAATCAGTTAGGTGCCGTTGAGGTCCTATTTGATCAAAGTTTGAGTCCCGCACAGCAGCGCAATCTTGAGAGAAAACTTGAGTTGCCTGTCAATGACCGCACACTTTTAATTCTTGAGATTTTTGGTCAAAGAGCCCGTAGTCACGAGGGAAAGTTGCAGGTTGAGTTGGCTCGAATGCAATACCTCAGCACCCGATTGGTCCGCCGTTGGTCTCATTTGGAGCGCCAGAGTGGTGGTATCGGAATGCGTGGGGGTCCTGGTGAAACCCAGATTGAGCTTGACCGACGCATGATCGGTGAAAACATCAAAAAGATCAAAGATCGTTTGACCAAGGTGAAGCGTCAGCGTCAGACGCAGCGGCGTCAGCGCGAAAGGCGTGACGCTTTTAATATTTCACTGGTGGGTTACACGAACGCAGGCAAATCAACACTCTTCAATGCGTTGGTTAAAGCGAAAGCCTATGCAGCAGATAAATTGTTTGCAACCCTTGACACCACCACTCGCCAGCTTTATCTGGGTGAGGCGGGGAGATCAGTCTCACTTTCCGACACGGTAGGTTTCATACGTGATCTCCCACATGGTTTGATTGATGCTTTTCAGGCGACTTTGCAGGAAGCGGTTGATGCAGATTTGCTGCTTCACGTCGTCGATGTTGCAAGTCCTCATTTCTCAGAGCAGATGGCAGAGGTTCAACGTGTGTTGCAAGAGATTGGCGCCGCTGATATACCCCAAGTGCTTGTTTTTAATAAATTAGATGCCCTTGACGAAACACGTCGTCCTCATCACCTTGTCGATACTTTCGATCTGAATGGTGTTCAAACTCCGCGTATTTTTTTAAGTGCAAAAAATGGAGAAGGTCTCCAAGCCTTGCGGTCTGAGCTTGCCCGCATCGTGATGGGAGGTACTTTGCCAGAGGGCTATGCCGGAGATTTCCCTGAGAGTCATGTGGCAAGCCTTGAGTAGGCACAATTAGATAACGAAACACAAGAGAAGAAGAGATGAAACTTCATTTGCGAAATTTTCGCTGGGCTTTCCTGCCAGAGCGAGTCAGGGGCATGTTCAACCTGAATGATCCACGGTGGGGCCGGGATGAGGGTAAGTCCACTGATGGCGAGAAGATAGAACCACCAACCTCTGATGCCAAGGATCCGGTCAAGCCTGTCAACAACAGCAACGAACGAGGACCAAAGCGGGGCTCAAACCAGGGCCCGCCTGATCTGGACGAGCTTTGGCGTGATTTCAACCGCAAACTCGGGGGCTTGTTCGGCGGCTTGAAAAATGCGGGTCGTGGGTTGCCGGGCGGAACGGGCGGTGGCAATGGTTCTGGTGGTGGTTTCCAACCCGACATGAAGAGCGCGGGCATCGGTGCAGGCTTGATCGTGGGTGTTGTATTCCTGATCTGGTTGGGAACAGGGTTTTTCATTGTTCAAGAGGGCCAGCAGGCCGTCATTACCCAGTTCGGTAAATACAAATCTTCGGTGGGTGCTGGTTTTAACTGGCGGCTACCGTACCCGATACAACGTCACGAGTTGATTTTCGTGACGCAAATTCGCTCAGTTGATGTGGGTCGCGATACGGTCATCAAGGCGACGGGCCTGCGCGAGTCAGCCATGCTCACCGAAGATGAAAATATTGTTGAAATCAAATTCGCTGTTCAGTACCGCCTCAGTGATGCGCGTGCTTTCTTGTTTGAAAGTAAAAATCCGGCCGAGGCTGTGGTTCAGGCTGCTGAAACTGCGGTGCGCGAAGTGGTCGGCAAGATGCGTATGGACAGTGCACTCTCCGAAGAGCGTGATCAGATTGCCCCTCGTGTTCGTGCCTTGATGCAAAAAATACTGGATCGCTACAAAGTTGGTATTGAAGTCGTCGGTATTAACTTGCAACAAGGGGGGGTACGACCTCCAGAGCAGGTGCAAGCCGCCTTTGATGATGTATTAAAAGCAGGTCAAGAGCGCGAACGAGCCAAGAATGAAGCTCAGGCTTACGCCAATGACGTGGTCCCGCGAGCAGTTGGCTCTGCTTCGCGACTGAAAGAAGAAGCTGATGCCTACAAAGCCAAAATCGTCGCTCAAGCACAAGGTGATGCTCAACGTTTCAAATCAGTGTTGGCTGAGTATCAAAAAGCACCGCAGGTTACCCGTGACCGTATGTACCTTGACTCCATGCAGCAGATTTACAGTAACGTGACCAAAGTGTTAGTGGACTCGAAGCAGGGATCAAACTTGTTGTATCTGCCGCTTGACAAGATTATGCAAATGACGGGTCCGGGTTCTACGGGCACTGAGCCTGCGGTGGCGCCCACATCGGCCTCACCTGCGACTGCTCCCATTACATCGACCCCTGATACGCGTGCCCGGGACGTTTCCCGCTCACGTGATCGTGACACACGCTAGGAGCCCAGAATGAACAGGCTAGGTTTTATTTTTTCTTCGCTGTTGGTGGCTCTTGCGCTCGCCAGTTCCATGTTGTTCGTGGTCGATCAGCGTCAATTTGGTGTGGTTTATGCCTTGGGGCAGATTAAAGAGGTCATTACCGAGCCCGGTTTGAACTTCAAATTGCCGCCGCCCTTTCAAAATGTTTCTTATATTGACAAGCGACTGTTGACGCTGGAGACCAGCGACACCGAGCCCATGCTCACGGCCGAAAAGCAGCGTGTTGTGATTGACTGGTATGTGCGTTGGCGCATTTCTGAGCCTACTCAGTACATCCGTAACGTTGGTTTGACCGAGGCCGATGGTGCCAACCAACTTAACCGCGTGGTGCGCAACGCGTTTCAGGAAGAAATCAACAAGCGCACGGTTAAAGAGTTGCTGTCAACCAAACGCGAAGCCATTACGGCTGATGTGAAGGCCGAAGTACTCGATAAGGTCAAGGGTACTAAACCTTGGGGTGTCGATGTGGTTGATGTCCGCATCACCCGGGCCGATTATGTGGATGCAATCACCGAGTCGGTTTACCGCCGCATGGAGGCCGAGCGTAAGCGCGTGGCCAATGAATTGCGTTCAACCGGGGCCGCTGAAGGCGAAAAGATTCGCGCTGATGCGGATCGTCAGCGCGAAGTGACGGTGGCTAACGCCTACCGCGATGCGCAGAAATTCAAAGGCGAGGGCGATGCTGAAGCGGCCCGCATTTATGCCGAAGCTTTTGGTCGCGATCCCCAATTCGCCCAGTTTTATCGCAGCCTCGATGCCTACAAGGCCAGCTTCAATAAAAAGAGCGATGTCATGGTAGTCGACCCCTCTGCTTCAGAATTCTTCAAGGTGTTTCGTGGAAGCACGGCTCTAACACCGCCCAAGAAATGAAATCTTAATTTTGGGTAGCGATACCTTTTGGATGGCGATGGCCTTGGTGCTGGTGATTGAGGGGCTTTATCCCTTTTTGTCACCGCAAGGCTGGCGCCGAATGTTCCTGCAGATTCTTCAACTAGGCGACGGACAACTGCGTTTCTTTGGAATGTGCAGCATTCTTGCCGGTGTGTTTTTGATTTGGTCACTGTTATGAGAAATTCCGGCGTCTAAGCCCGGTAAAATCGCGTTTTTAACAGCCTCCCATAATCACATGTCTGCTTGGGTACTGCCGGATCACATTGCCGATGTTTTGCCTTCTGAAGCGCGGCACATCGAAGAACTTCGTCGCGACTTGTTGGACATGGCGCGTTGCTATGGCTATGAGTTGGTCATGCCGCCGCTGCTGGAACACCTGGAGTCGCTCCTGACCGGTGCTGGCGAAGCGCTAGATCTTCAAACATTTAAATTAGTTGACCAACTCTCAGGTCGCATGATGGGCTTGAGGGCCGATAGTACGCCTCAGGTTGCCCGAATTGATGCGCATTTGTTAAACCGCCAAGGCGTTACCCGGCTCTGTTATTGCGGGCCAGTTTTGCACACACGCCCTGGTAGCCCGCATGCCACGCGTGAGCCCTTGCAGTTCGGTGCTGAAATTTATGGGCATGCCGGGTTGGAAGCTGATCTTGAAACTCTGCTGCTGTCGCTTGATGGCCTCAAGGTCGCCAAGGTTCAGTCACCCAGTGTCGATATGGCCGATGCCCGCATTATCAAAGCCCTTCTGGCTGGAGAGTCTCTTCAATCAGACGCGCTGTCTCAGATTCATTCGGCACTGGCCGCCAAAGACAGTAGCGAGCTCAGTACGCTGACCAAAAATTTCGCGCCCTCTGTGCGCCAGAGTCTCTTGGCCCTGGTTCAACTCTACGGTGATGAAAAAGTCCTGGTTGAGGCTGGAAAACACCTGCAGCCCTTGCCCGCTGTGCAGCAAGCGCTGTCAAGTCTCAAGTGGTTGGCCAGTCAGCTTCACGGTACCAACGTTACTTTTGACCTGGCTGACATGCGCGGTTATGCCTACTACACTGGCACCCGTTTTTCTATCTACGCCCAAGGTGCGAGTGATGCGCTGGTGCGGGGTGGTCGATATGACCAGGTTGGTGCCGTGTTTGGTCGTAATCGCCCCGCTGCTGGTTTTAGTTTGGATGTCAAAGCGCTGGTGGGCGTGCTAGCTGCGCCGCCTTTGCGTGCGGCCATCAAGGCCCCGTGGCGTGATGATGCTGGTTTACGTGTGGCCATTGCGTCATTGCGCGCGCAAGGTGAAACAGTTGTCTGTGTTTTGCCGGGCCATGAGAGCGAAGTTGATGAGTTCCATTGTGATCGCGACCTAATTCAGGTCGCGGGACAGTGGGTCGTGAAATCTGTTTGAGAAATATTTACATGAATGCAACCAAAGGTCGTAACGTCGTTGTCGTGGGCACCCAATGGGGTGACGAGGGCAAGGGTAAGTTGGTCGACTGGCTGACTGAGAGCGCGCAAGGTGTCGTTCGCTTTCAGGGCGGCCACAATGCCGGGCACACCTTGGTGATCAATGGTGTCAAAACAGCGCTGCATTTGATTCCCAGCGGCATCATGCGCCCCGGCGTCAAGTGCTACATCGGCAATGGCGTGGTGCTGTCTGCTGCCAAGCTGTTTGAAGAAATCGAAGGACTTGAAAAAGTCGGTGTCGAATTGCGTTCGCGCTTACGCATCAGTGAGGCCTGTCCTCTAATTTTGCCTTTTCATGCGGCTCTGGATGTCGCCCGCGAAGCGGCTCGCGAGAAAGACGGTAACGCGAAGATCGGCACCACTGGGCGCGGTATTGGCCCCGCCTACGAAGACAAGATTGCCCGCCGTGCGCTGCGCGTGCAAGACATGAAATTCCCCGAACGTTTTGCCCGCAAATTGCATGAATTGCTCGACTTGCATAACCATGTCTTGACCACCTATCTGGGCTCGGCCGCGTTTGATTTTGGCCCGACGCTGGCGCCTTATATGGCCAATGGCCAGGTCCTGTTTCAGCCGGTTTTTGATGAAGCCATGCGCCACGCCGAGTTGCTCAAACCCATGATGGCTGATGTCTCCCGTGAGCTCAACGAGGCCCACCTCAAAGGTGCCAACCTTTTGTTTGAAGGCGCCCAAGGCACCTTGCTCGACGTCGACCACGGCACTTACCCGTTTGTCACGTCCAGCAACTGCGTGGCCGGCAATGCGGCAGCCGGTTCCGGTGTTGGTCCTGGCCTGTTGCACTACATTTTGGGTATTACCAAAGCTTATTGCACCCGCGTTGGCGGTGGACCTTTCCCGACCGAGCTTGACTGGGAAGTTCCTGGAACGCCTGGCTATCACATGAGCACCATCGGTGCTGAAAAAGGTGTTACCACCGGGCGTAGTCGCCGTTGTGGCTGGTTTGATGCCGCCCTGCTGAAGCGCTCAGCGCAGGTCAATGGCCTGACTGGTTTGTGCATTACCAAGCTCGATGTTCTCGATGGACTGAAAGAATTGTTGCTGTGTACCGGTTATGAGCTCGACGGTGAACTGATTGACATCCTGCCCATGGGCGCTGATGACATCGAACGCTGCAAACCGGTTTATGAAACCCTGGAAGGTTGGAGCGACACGACGGTAGGCGTCACCCAGTACGACAAGCTGCCGACCAACGCGCGCCTGTATTTGCAGCGGATTGAACAAGTCACCGGGGTGCCGATTCATGTGGTGTCCACCAGTCCAGACCGTGATCACACCATCATGGTGCGCCATCCTTATCTGGCTGATTAGTCGATCAGGTTCTCATAAATTTAAGGTAAATCAGCCTGTAGCCCCCGTGCTACATGCGTAAGTAGCTATTAATTCAGGAGCATATTCATGTTGACGGAAGACGGCAAACACCTGTATGTGAGCTATGACGAGTACCACAACCTGATCGAAAAACTGGCGATCAAAATTCACCAGTCTGGCTGGAAGTTCGATACTATTTTGTGTCTGGCCCGAGGTGGACTTCGTCCGGGTGATATCTTGTCGCGCGTTTTCGACAAGCCCTTGGCCATCATGTCGACCAGTTCTTACCGTTCTGACGCCGGCACGGTGCAGGGCAACCTGGACATTGCGCGTTTCATCACCACGCCCAAAGGTGAGATTGCGGGCAAGGTCTTGCTGGTGGATGACCTGGCTGATTCGGGTCAAACGCTCCACGCCGTGATGGATCAACTCAAGAACAACTACGCGCCTATTACCGAGTTGCGTAGCGCCGTGATATGGACCAAGCAACTGTCCATGTTCACGCCGGATTACTCGGTCGAGTTTTTGCCCACCAACCCCTGGATTCACCAGCCCTTTGAAGGCTATGACGCCTTGCGCCCCGAGCAATTGATACAAAAGTGGAGCGTTTAACGCAGGATTGGGTTGTATGGCAGACCTCACCACCACGCTGATTCATCACCCTTACACGCCTCCTGAGGGCTTTGCCGCGCCGCAGCCCGGCGTGTTCAAGGCCTCAACCGTTATCTTCCCCAGTGTTGCCGCCATGCGCAACTTCGAGTGGAAAGATAAAACGGCCTATACCTACGGACTGCACGGCACACCAACCACTTACATTCTTGAGGAGCGTTTGTGCACGCTCGAGGGTGGCTTGCAATGCGTTCTGGTGCCCAGTGGTCTGGCGGCCATCGCCAATGTTGCGTTGTCCTTACTACGTGCGGGCGATGAAGTGCTGATTCCGGACAATGCCTACGGCCCTAATAAGGCACTGGCTGAAGGAGAACTGAAGGCATGGGGTATCACCCACCAGTTTTATGACCCGATGAATCCGCTTGACCTGGCGGCCAAGATCAGCCCAAAAACCCGTCTGGTCTGGCTGGAGGCTGCAGGTTCTGTCACGCTGGAGTTCCCGGATCTGTGCGAGCAGGTGCGTATCTGCAAAGCGCAAGGCGTTTTGACGGCGCTGGACAACACTTGGGGTGCCGGTCTGGCTTTTGCGCCGTTTGACCTTGTTCCCGGTGTCAGCCCGGCATTAAGTGTTGATATTTCGGTGCACGCTTTGACCAAATACCCCAGTGGTGGCGGCGATGTGCTGATGGGCAGTCTCATCACCCGCGACGCCTCGCTGCACATGAAGCTCAAATTAACCCACATGCGATTGGGGTTGGGGGTCGGTGCCAATGATGCTGAGGCGGTGTTGCGGTCTTTGCCGAGCATCAAGCTTCGTTACCAAGCCCATGATCGTGTGACGAGAGAACTGGCGCACTGGTGCCAGACGCGTGAAGAATTTGTGCAGGTCTTGCACCCCGCCTTGGTGGACTCTCCAGGACATTCCCATTGGCTGGAGGTCTGCCACAACGGGGTGGGTGGTGCGGCTGGTTTGTTCAGTGTGATATTTCATCCGCGCTACAACCAAGCGCAGGTTGACTCATTTTGTGATGCCCTTAAATTGTTCCGTTTGGGCTACAGCTGGGGTGGCCCTATGAGCCTGATCGTGCCGTATGACCTGGCTTCCATGCGCAGTTCTTGGCCCGCGCATCTCAAGCAGGGAATCTTGGTTCGTTTTTCAGTTGGTTTGGAAGATTCAGCTGATTTGCAAGAAGATTTGTCACAAGCATTGCACTTTATTTGATGTAGATCAGTGTTTACGTGAATATCCTTGGGGTCAAGACTTTGATAGTCTGAATCCCATGAATTTATCCAGCGAAACATCTTCTCCTCAATCGTTTGATTCAAACGGATTTAATGAGTCGTCGGGTTCTCCCGCCCCGTATTTCCCGCCTCCTTCAGAAGCACCTCCCAAAGAAATTGTTAACTTGCGTTTCGGCGATCCGTTTCGTTGGCTGATGTTGGGTTGGCGGGACCTGTTAGCGGCCAAGGGCGTCAGCCTTTTTTACGGCGTTTGTTTTTGGCTCATGTCTTTGGTGCTGGGTACCGTGTTTCGCAACAAGCCTGAATTCGCCATGTCCATCGCCTCCGGTTGCTTGTTGGTCGGTCCATTTCTGGCCCTGGGGCTGTATGAAGTGAGTCGTCGGCGCGAATTGGGCCAGACGCCTGAACTCGGGGGCTCACTGTGTTGCTGGACGCCACATCTGCGCAGCATGGGCATGTTGATTTTGGTCTTGATCGTTCTGGAGTTGCTATGGGGACGCGCCTCACTGGTTGTTTTTGCGGTGTTTTTTAACACGGGCATGCCTTCAACGACTGGCGTTATTCAAGCCATTTTCAACCCTGAGAATTGGGAGTTTTTGGCTGTTTACGCGGTGGTTGGCAGTGTGTTTGCCGGCTTGGTGTTTGCTGTGGCCGTGGTGTCGATTCCCATGATTCTGGACCGTGACACCGATGCCATCTCTGCCGCCATCACTAGCCTGGAGGTGGTTTTTGGTAATGTGGCCGTGATGCTGGTGTGGGGCATGCTACTCACGGGTTTGGTGTTTGTAGCCCTGGTTCCCTGGGGTATCGGCTTGCTGTTCATCGGACCTTGGTTGGGACATGCCAGTTGGCATGCCTATCGAGGGTCGGTGCGTTGGCTGGAACCGAGTGCAACTAAAACCGCCACCGCGTCCTGATGCAATTAAAATTGCGCTTTGCCTGTCGTTCACTGACCTTGTAATGGTAAAGTGACTCTTAACTCATTGAAAGCATACCTTGGCAACACCGAATTACGGATACGAAAAGCGTCAGAAAGAACTGGCGAAAAAGAAGAAAAAAGAAGACAAGCTCAAGCACAAAGCCGACCGCAAAGTAGGCGAGGGCGCTGAGGACGAGTCAACTGATGAAAATGAAGGTGCAGAATCTGCAGAGCCATCCGAGTCTTCTGAACCAGGTTCCGAAGCGGCACAGCCCTGACCGTACCCGGCTTGTCCAACTCGTCAGTCACAAGCTACCCGGATAGACCTTCGCCGCTTTCTAAACAGGCGCGAGGCTGTCGGTCAAGCCAATCATCTTTTTCGCTAATCGAGTCATAGCCCCCATTGAATGGTCTTCGGGGGCTATTATTTTTGCGTCTTCAAATTGTTTGAAATTGCGCCGCATGGACTGCAGGTAAACCGGGTCGTAGTGATGCGTGAGCAATTCCTGCACCACCGGTTCAATATTCCCCGCCCGCACCGATGCCATCCAGGCATCCACCACGGCCTTGCCTTTGAATTCAGCCAAGACCTGCAGTCGATCACAAAAATGATCGACATCACTCACAAAGAAGTCGTAGTCCTCCATCAGCAGCGCCACCCGTTCAGCATCGGGCAGCACCAGATTGAGGCAAACGCTGCTGCGCATGGCTTCAATCAATGACTCTGGCACGCTGACGTTCCCCACTTTTTTACTTTCGCTCTCGATATATACCGGGCGCGAGGGGTCGAGCTGCCGCAAGGCATCCCAGACGAGTGTGTCATAGCGTTTTTGCGTAGGCTGGGCCAAGCCCGGAATGGCGCCCAGCACCGAGCTGCGGTGGTTGGCCAGTCCTTCCAGATCAATCACTTGTGCGCCTTCAGCGGCAAGCGCCTTGAGAAGTCGGGTTTTGCCGGAACCCGTGGTGCCGCAAATCACGCGCCACTCCAATCCGCTTACCAACCGGGGAATATCTTGCACCACAGCAGCCCGAAATGCCTTGTAGCCGCCCTCAATCAAGGTCACACGAAAACCGATTTGTGACAGGATGAGTGTCAGTGAACCGCTACGCTGACCGCCACGCCAGCAATACGCCAGTGGCTTCCAGTCTTTTGGTTTATCAATCACCTCGCGGTCGATGTGGCTGGCAATATTGCGCGCGGCCATGGCGGCGCCACGTTTCTTGGCCTCAAAGGCATTGACCTGTTTATAAAGGGTGCCGATGTCATGGCGCTCCTGGCTGTTGAGCGTGGGCCAGTTAACGGCGCTGGGCAAATGGTCTTCAGCGAACTCGCCTTCGCTACGGGCGTCGATCAGTGTGTCGAATTCATGGAGCCGACCGATGAGTTCGGAAGCAGGAAGATGGGTAAAACTCATTTCAATATTTTCTGTAGTTCCGGCCACACGTTGGCCAAAATGATGGGGTGAGCTTCTTCTTTGGGGTGAATACGGTCCGCTTGAAACAGCTTGAGACTGTCAGCTTGGTCGGCAATCCCTTTGAGCAGGAAGGGCACCAGCGCTGCCTTGTTGCGCTGGGCAACTTCAGCGAAGACCGCTGAGAAGTGAGCCGCATAGTCTTTGCCGTAGTTGGGCGGCACTTGCATGCCCAAGAGCAGCACGCGAGCGCCTGCTTTTTGGGCGGTTTGGGTCATTTGGGTCAAGTTTTCTTGCGAGCGCTCCAAGGCTAGACCGCGCAGGGCGTCGTTGCCACCCAGTTCAATAATCACGTGGCTGGGTTGGTGTGTTTCAAGCAAGGCCGCCAGTCGGGAGCGTCCGCCCGAGGTGGTATCGCCACTGATGCTGGCATTCACCACGACCGCTGGATTTTTTTCAGTCTTGAGTTTCTGTTCAAGCAAAGCCACCCATCCGCTGCCCCGTTTAAGGCCATACTCGGCACTCAGCGAGTCGCCCAGCACCAGAATGGTTTTGGTTTTGAAGGTTCTGCTTTTCAGCCCTGCGGTTGCAGCACCCCCTGCCGTTGATATCCCCGCCGCGGCACTGATTAAGCCCACCACGATAAAGTGTCTTCTGGCAAAGTTACGTCGATACAAAGAAAGTCCCATGTCTGAATCCATTATTTCTGTCGAGCACGTATTTAAATCCGTGACCGACTCAACCGGCACGCTCGACATTTTGCGCGATATTGATTTTGTGCTGAACCGCAAGGAGACTGTTGCCATTGTGGGCGCCTCGGGTTCTGGAAAAAGCACCTTGCTCTCGATCATCGCCGGTCTCGATACACCGTCGCGCGGCACGGTTCGGCTGGCGGGGCAAGACCTGTTTGCCATGACCGAAGACCAACGTGCGCACTTGCGAGCCCAACAGGTCGGTTTTGTTTTTCAGAGCTTTCAATTGCTAGGCAACCTCACCGCGCTGGAAAACGTGATGCTGCCGCTGGAGTTGGCCGATCGGCGCGATGCGCGACAAGCCGCCACCGAGATGCTGGCGCGGGTGGGTCTGTCGGAACGCCTGGGTCATTACCCCAAGGTTTTGAGTGGGGGTGAACAGCAGCGGGTGGCGTTGGCCCGCGCCTTTGTGGTCAAACCGGCCGTGTTGCTGGCCGATGAACCGACCGGAAGCCTGGACTTCGCCACCGGTGAAAAGATCATGGAACTGATGTTTGACCTCAACCGCGAGTTAGGCACCACGCTGGTGCTGGTGACCCACGACCGCGCTATTGCGGCGCGTTGCGTCCGCTCCATCACCATCGAGGCCGGGCGCGTGCTGCCAGAGATTGTTGAAATTTAAGGTCAATTGGCCTGTAGCCCCCGTGTTGCTAAAGTTAGCAGCTATTTAATATATAGCGCACCTCAAGCCGCGATAATGCTGCCATGTCTTCATCCAAAGTTTTATTCGGCTTTCATGCCGTCGGTGTGCGTCTTAAAACGGCGCCCAAGTCCATCATCGAGATTTATTTCGAGCCCACGCGCCGCGATGCCCGCATGCGCCAGTTCATTGACAAAGCCAAAGAGTTTGGTTGCCGCCTGATCGAGTCAGACGGTGATCGGCTCGCCAAGCTGTGCGGTGGCCACGGTCACCAGGGCGTGGCAGCCCGGGTGCAAGAGCTGCCCCAGGTGCATTCGCTGGACGAACTGCTGGAGCGTCTTGAAGCGGCTCAACTCGACAAACCCCTGGCCGAGCGCGAGCAACCGCTCATTTTGGTGCTGGACGGTGTGACCGATCCGCACAACCTCGGCGCCTGTCTGCGGGTGGCCGATGGTGCTGGTGTGCACGCCGTGATTGCGCCCAAAGACAACGCCGCCGGCATCAATGCCACAGTGGCCAAAGTCGCCAGTGGTGCGGCCGAGACCGTGCCGTATTTCATGGTGACCAATCTGGCGCGCACTTTGAACGAGTTGAAAGAACGCAACATCTGGATCATCGGCACCAGCGACGTGGCCACCAAAACCATCTACCAGGCCGACCTCAAAGGCCCGGTGGCGCTGGTGCTGGGCGCCGAAGGCGACGGCATGCGCCAACTCACCGCCAAAACCTGTGACGAACTGGTTAGCATTCCCATGCGCGGTGCGGTCGAGAGCCTCAACGTTTCGGTCGCCAGCGGTGTGTGTTTGTACGAAGCCGTGCGCCAGCGCACTTGAATCGGTCTGTTGTTGGGCCTCAAACCCAGCCAAACCACCCCAGCAATCCACCGGCTGCCAATATCCACAGCAAATGCAACCGGGTGCGCCACACCAGCAAAGCACTAACCCCTGAGACCAGCCACAAGCGCCCTTGATTTTGAGAGGGGTCATGGCTGGCGGACAGGATCCACCCGGTCGACATCAGCAACGCTATCACCACGGGGGCCATGCCTTGCTTGAAGGCCCTCACGGCGCGCAGATCCCGGTTTTGGTGAGCCCAGCGCGTTGCTGCAAAGGTCAGAGTGGTACTGGGTAACAAAATGCCGATCATGGCAATGCCCACGCCCAGCGCGCCATACGCCCAGGCCACACCACCGCCTGCCACGCCACCCCCGGCGTTCATGCCCACATTCCAGCCCAGCAATGCGATGAACAAGACATTGGGCCCCGGTGCCGCCTGTGCCAAGGCTATGGAGGATGTGAACTGGCTGTCGCTCAGCCAGTGCCGCTGCTCGACCAGGAAGCGGTGCATGTCCGGTGCGGTGGTGATGGCGCCGCCAATCGCCAGCAAGGACAGCGACAAAAAATGCGTCAGCAGGGCCAGCCAGTCGGCCAGATTCAAGGTGAGGGTCATGGCGTGGGTGCTTTCGCATTTACCCGACCCAGTTGTCGATAGGCCCAGCCGCTGGCCACGCCGCCCACGCCCAGCAGCACCCAGACCAAGGGCACTCTCAAAATCGCAATAGCTATGAAAGTAGTAGCTGCCAGCGCAATAAATACGGGGGCTCCCATCACATTTGTCTTAAATGCTGCGAGCAGTTTGAGTCCGGTGGCGGCAATCATGCCGGCTGCTACGGCGCCCATGCCGCGCAGCGCACCTTGAATTCCGGGAGAGTCCCCCACGCCGGCAAAGAGGGCGGCCAGCGCCAACACGATCAGCAGCGGAAACACCAACATGCCCGCCAGGGCCACCAAGGCCCCGCGAATGCCAAAGTAACGGTCCCCGATCATCAGCGACAGGTTGACCACATTGGGGCCGGGCAGTATTTGGGCCACGGCCCAATCTTCCAGAAACTCGTCGCGGGTCAGCCACTGTTTTTTTTCAACCAACTCGCGCTGCACCACCGCCACCACTCCGCCAAAGCCTTGCAAGGCAAGTTTGTTAAAAGACCAAAACAGGTCGCTTAACGAGGTGGGATGGGCTGAATTTTTAACCGCTTGGTTGGCTGCTGAGTTGTCTTCTGGGTTTTCTGAATGCGACATTCAATAATTATCGGGTGAGACTCAGGCAGAGAGTTGTCGTCAACCCGCAGTGCAGTGCGGTACAAGGTTAATTTTGCGAAGGCTAAAATATTTTTGCTTTATGAACATCACGACCTCAACCTCCCCAAACCCCACAGAAACGCCCTACCTTGGGCTGGCGCCCTTCCTGCGGATGAGCATTGCGGGCCTCGATATCCAGCGTCTCGGCCAGGACATGCTGGCGCAGACGCATGACCACCCTGAGGATGCCCATCTGTGGATGAATTTGTCCATTCTCATGCAGTGTCTTTGCCAGCGAGAGTTGGGCCTGGCCATGCAGGCGCAGGCCTTGACGCTCCAGCGTACCTACCACCTCCCTGCCGCCGATCAGCCCGCCCGCTGTCGCCTGCTGATGCTCATGCAGGCGGGCGACTTGGCTGCCAACACGCCGCTCGAATGCCTGCTGGAAAACAGCGATATCGACCTGGATTTGTATTACCTCACCCCGGGAGACCCCTTTGCCGTGCCTCTGCCTGCGCATGATGTGCTGATGGTGGCGATGAGCGAGTCTGAAGAAAACCACGACCTGCTACAAGCGTTGGACCGCTTACTTTGTGAATGGCCGCATCCGGTTGTCAATGCCGCGCGGCATATTGCCGTGGTTGGCCGCGATGTGGCGAGTGCCCTTTTGCTCAATGCACCCGGCGTGTTGATGCCGCCCACCCTGCGCGGATCTCGGGCGGTTTTACAAGCCATTGCAGCGGGCGACTCCACGCTTTCAGATGAGTTTGAAGGCTGCGACTTCCCGATTATTTTGCGTCCGGTTGGTTCGCAGGCCGGGCGCGATCTGGAGAAAATCACCAGCCCCGCTGACGTTGCGAGTTATTTGTCTCGGGTCGATGCGCAAGACATTTATGTTTCCCGTTTTATCGATTACAGCGGTCCGGACGGTCGATTTCGAAAAATCCGGGTGGCCCTGATTGATGGCGTGCCATTCGTCTGTCACATGGCGGTTTCATCCAACTGGATGGTTCATTACGTCAATGCCGGTATGTACGAAGAAGCCTGGAAGCGCGAAGAAGAACTGGCATTCATGGAAGACTTTGAGAACTTCGTAGAGCGACACCGTGACGCCCTCACGGCGATTTACCAGCGCACCCATCTCGACTACCTGTGCATTGATTGCGCGCAGACCCCGGATGGACAACTTCTGGTGTTTGAAATTGACCATGCTATGGTCGTCCACGCTATGGACTTGGAGGCCCAGTTCCCCTACAAGCAAGTACATATGCTGAAGGTGAAAAATGCGTTTCGGGACTACCTTTTTCGCCTCAGTGCGGCACAACCTCGTCAAAACCCATGAAGCTACTTAATAGCCTTAATTTTTCCGGTGGCCCCGGCGTTTTGCCTGAGATCGTTTTGCAGCAGGTCCAGGAATCGATGCTGGCGGTGCCAGAAATTGGCTTGTCGGTGCTGGGTATCAGCCACCGCTCCGACTGGTTTGCCGCCGTGGTGGCAGAGGTTGAGCGCAATATTAAAACCCTGCTGGGTCTGCCAGAAAATTACCATGTGCTGCTTTTGCAAGGCGGCGCCACCCAACAGTTTTCGATGGTGCCCATGACCTTGCTGCGCGGCAAGACACATCCTGCACAGTACCTCCACACCGGTTATTGGAGTGGCAAGGCATTGCCAGAGGCGGCGCGTGAAGGCCCGATGAGTGTGGCATGGAGCGGTGAGTCGTGTGCTTTTCGGCACCTGCCACAGGACGATGAACTGGCGTTTTCAGCGGAGGCGCCTTACATCCACTATGTGTCGAACGAAACGGTGGAGGGCCTGCAGTTTCACCGGGTGCTGGGCCGCGACGATGTGCCCCGCGTTTGTGACATGTCCTCGGATTTTTTGTCACGCCCCTGTGAAGCCGAGCGTTTTTCGCTGATTTACGCCCATGCGCAAAAAAACATTGGCCCCGCAGGCGTCACCGTGGTGCTGGTGCGTGACGAATTGTTGGCCGACGCGCCCACCAATCTTCCCGGTTTTCTGGACTACCGTCAACAAATCAAGGCGCACTCCAATCTCAACACGCCACCCGTTTTTGCTATTTATGTGATCTTGCTGGTCACGCGCTGGTTGCTCCAGGATATCGGCGGCGTGGCACAGATGGACCAGATCAACCGCAGCAAAGCGGCCTTGCTATACCGCCAACTCGACCAAAGCGATGGTTTTTACCGGGGGCGCGCTGACCGGCAAGACCGCTCGCTGATGAATGTGGCGTTCAACCTGGCAACGCCAGAACTCGAAAGAAAATTTCTGGCCGAGGCTACTGCGGCCGGTTTCTCGGGTCTGGGTGGTCACCGCGCCATTGGGGGCGTGCGGGCGTCTATTTACAACGCTTTGACCTTGACCGCTGTTGAAAAACTGCTGGGGTTCATGGAAGACTTTCAAAGGGCCCAGCGCTCCTGAATCGGTGTCATAACGAGCTCACGGTTGGGCCTGAGCGCTTGAGCACTTGACGGGAATTCGTTAATTTGGCGATGTACGGGACCCACCCTCAAGTTGTTGAAGAACCCAGGCGGCGACGGCGCTGTCCAAACAAAGCGCAAGGTGCCCGAGTCCCTTGAACACCGTGACCGGTACCCCTTCCAGCACCTGTTCTAGTTGCGGGAAAACAATATTGTCCTGTTGCGTGAGCCCAATGCGGATCAGGCTCAGCGTGGCCGCAGATTCGCTGGCGGCCAGCGTTTGCAACCAGTCGCTGTGCCAAGCCATTTGTTGGCCGTTGGGGGTGCTGGGGTGCGGCAGTATTTGCGTGCCGGCATGGGGCGTGCCCAGCGTGATGACACGCGCCACTCGGGCATCGCCCTGCGCACGCAACCAGGCCCGAATCACCAGTCCACCCATGCTGTGACCCACCAGCGCCACTT
>NZ_JBAWYV010000029.1:0-34618 GCF_037143375.1 Rhodoferax sp.
GGCACCAATTGAAGATTTCAGGTCTTATCAAGACCACTTAAAACCCGCTTAGTCTATAGCTACAGCGGGTTTTTTATTGCCTCACCCAATGTCACGGTCTGGTTCTACTTTTTGGCGCACAATATTGTTTTGTTGTTACAACTTTTCTTTTAATTTAGGGATGTGCATGAAACTCAGCAAGTTGATGTTGGCCTTGGGCATGTCCGCCATCAGCCTGGTTGCTCAGGCGGGAAACACTCTGATATATTGCTCTGAGGCCAGCCCTGAGGGTTTTGACTCGGCGCAATACTCGGGTGGGACCACGTTCGATGCGTCGGGTCATGCGGTGTTTAACCGGCTGGTGGCGTTCAAAAAAGGCAGTACCGAGATCGAACCAAGTTTGGCTACATCGTGGACCGTTTCTGCCGATGGCACTGCCTATACCTTCAAACTGCGTTCAGGCGTCAAGTTTCACACCACCGACACCTTCAAACCCACTCGAGACTTTAATGCTGACGACGTGATTTTTACTTTTGGGCGTATGTCCAACAAAAATCACCCGTTCAACAAAGCCTACCCGGCCGAATTTCCTTTTGCGTCTGACACAGGTATCGACGCCAACATTACCGCCATTTTGAAGACTGATCCTTTGACGATCGTTTTCCAACTGAAAAAGCCAGATGCAGACATGCTGGCCAAGATTGCCTTACCCTTTGCCTCGGTGCTGTCTGCAGAGTTTGCCGATAAATTGCTGACCGCTGGTCAGGCGTCCCTGATCAACCAGCAACCGGTAGGCACGGGGCCTTTCGTGCTCAAGCGATACCAAAAAGACTCTCAAATTCGTTATGCCAAGTTTGCTCAGTACTGGAATGCCAAGAATGTGTTGGTTGATAACCTGATTTTTGCCATCACCACCGATGCCTCGGTTCGGGTGCAAAAACTCAAAGCTGGCGAGTGCCACATCATGTCGCAGCCCAAGCCGCAAGACATTGCTGGTATGCGCACCGACCCGGCTCTGAAGATGGACTCCGCACCTGGTTTCAACGTGGGCTATTTGAGCTACAACACAGAAAAAACCCAAACCTCCAAGCTCGAAGTGCGTCAGGCGCTAGACATGGCCATCAACCGTAAAGCCATCGTTGACGCGGTCTATCAGGGCCAGGGCCAAGAGGCCAGCAATCCATTTCCGGCATCCCTCTGGTCTTACAACAGCAGCCTGAAAAATGCCCCCTTCAATCCCGAAAAAGCCAAAGAGCTGCTGAAAAAAGCTGGCTACCCCGATGGCTTTGAGATCACTCTGTGGGCGATGCCAGTGCAGCGCCCCTACAACCCCAGCGCCAAGTTGATGGCAGAGATGATTCAGGCCGATTGGGCCAAAATTGGTGTCAAAGCCAAGATCACGCAATACGAGTGGGGTGAATACCTTAAGCGCCTCAAAAATGGTGAGCACGACACCGGCTTGATGGGTTGGACTGGCGACTACGCCAGCCCCGACAACTTTCTGGGCGTTTTGCTGACCTGCGATGCCGTGGGTGGGTCCAACTATTCGCGCTACTGCAACAAAGCGTTTGATGCCTTGGTGCTCAAGGCACGCTTCAGCACCAACCTGAAAGAGCGCACTGACCTCTACATGAAAGCGCAAGTGATGTTCAAGCACGACCTGCCGTGGACCACCATTGCGCACTCCACTGTCAACCAACCCATGCGCAAAGAGCTCAACGGCTTCAAGATCAGCCCGTTTGGCGATTACAACTTTGAAGGTGTCAGCGTTAAATAGCCAGTCAGCAGCGTTAGTATCGAACATTGGTGATGATCGCCATGAAGGCAAGGCATACGATTTGATCGCGGCCCTGCCTTCTTTGTATTTTTAGGCTCGATTAATGTTTGCATTTATTCTCAGACGCTTGGGCGTGCTGATTCCCACCTTTTTTGGTATCACGCTGCTCACGTTTTCACTGATTCGCCTGATTCCGGGTGACCCCGTTGAGGTGATGATGGGGGAGCGCACGCTCGACCCGGTGATGCATGCCACCGCGCTCAAGCGGCTCGGGCTGGACCAACCCTTACCGATTCAATATTTGCACTACCTGAACCAACTGGCGCAGGGTGACTTGGGGGCCTCCCTGAAAACACAGGCAACCGTATGGAGCGAGTTCAAGGTACTGTTCCCCGCCACGCTGGAGCTGGCAACGGTAGCGCTTGTTTTTGCGCTGGTGGTGGGACTGGTGGCCGGCGTGGTGGCTGCCGTCAAGCGCGGCACGTTGGCCGATCATGGCGTGATGACGGTGGCCTTGGCAGGCTACTCAATGCCGATCTTTTGGTGGGGCTTGCTGTTGATTCTGGTGTTCTCAGTGGGGCTGGGCTGGACGCCGGTGTCGGGTCGTATCGACCTGGTGTTTGATGTGCCACCCCACACCGGCTTTATGCTGATTGACGCCTGGCGCGCCGAGTTGGCCGACCCCGACCTCAATAAAGGCGCTTTGTGGGATGCGGTGCGGCACCTGATCTTGCCCGCCATTGTGCTGGGCACCATTCCGTTGGCGGTGATTGCGCGCATGACACGCTCCAGCATGTTGGAGGTGCTGCGCGAAGATTATGTGCGCACCGCCCGTGCCAAGGGTTTGTCGCCAGCCCGCGTGGTGTTTGTTCATGCCTTGCGCAATGCCCTGATACCCGTGTTGACCGTCATCGGTCTGCAGGTGGGCACCCTGATGGGTGGCGCAGTCTTGACGGAAACCATTTTTTCCTGGCCCGGCATCGGCAAGTGGCTGATTGACGCGATTGGCCGACGTGATTACCCCGTGGTTCAAAATGGCATTTTGCTGGTCGCCACCCTGGTGATCGTGACCAACTTTTTGGTGGATATTTTGTATGGTGTGGCCAATCCGCGTATTCGGCATCAAGGTTAGATATGGAATTAAAACCAATCCAGGTGCTTGAAAACATGACTGCCGGACCTGCCAATACTGCAGCCTCTGAACTGGCGGCCGTGTTGTCCTACCCCACACCGTTGGCTGAATTCTGGCGAGGCTTCTCAAAAAACAAAGGCGCTGTCGCTGGAATGGCGTTCATGCTTCTGGTCGCCTTGATGGCAATTTTCGCGCCGTGGGTTGCGCCATACGACCCTATCGAGCAGTACCGCGATCACTTTTTGCAGCCGCCGGTCTGGTCGGGCGGCACATCGCAGTTTCTGTTTGGTACCGATGAATTGGGGCGCGATATTTTGTCGCGCCTGATTCATGGCGCCCGGCTGTCTTTATTGGTGGGCTTGGTGTCTGTGTTGCTGGCCTTGCTGCCGGGGGTGACGTTGGGGCTACTGGCGGCGTTCTCGGGCAAAGTGGTGGACGGGCTCATCATGCGTCTGATGGACATCATGATGGCCTTGCCCGCGCTGCTGTTGGCGGTAGCCATCATCGCCATTCTTGGCCCCGGTTTGACCAATGCCATGCTGGCCATTGCGTTGGTGTCGCTGCCCGCGTATGTGCGGCTTGCTCGTGCCTCGGCCATGACCGAACTGAGCCGGGACTACGTCACGGCGGCCCGCTTGTCAGGGGCAGGCCAACTGCGTTTGATGTTCATCACGGTGTTGCCCAACTGTATGGCGCCGTTGATTGTGCATGCCACCATGAGTTTTTCATCGGCCATTCTTGAAATATCGGCCCTGGGTTTTCTGGGTTTGGGCGTTCAGCCACCGTTGCCGGAATGGGGCACCATGCTGGCCTCGGCACGGGACTACATTGAACGCGCCTGGTGGGTGGTTACCTTGCCGGGCTTAACCATACTGTTGTCGGTGCTGGCTATCAACCTGATGGGGGACGGTCTGCGTGACGCCCTCGACCCCAAATTGAAAACCGCATCTTGATCAGGCGCGACGGGAACCGACGATGAGTCTCTTGGAAATACGAAATTTAAGCGTAGAGTTTGGTCCGCAAGGACAGGCTTTTCGTGCGGTGGATGGCGTTGACCTGACCGTCAATTCGGGTGAACTTTTAGGCGTTGTCGGTGAGTCCGGCTCCGGCAAGTCAGTCACCATGATGGCCCTGATGGGTTTGCTGCAAGGCCAGGGTCGTGTTGAAGCAGACCGGTTGCAGTTTGACAACCAGGATTTGATTCGTATTCCTGACTCTCAGCGTCGCAAGATTCTGGGTAAGGACATGGCCATGATTTTCCAGGACCCCATGACCTCGCTCAATCCCTGCTTTACGGTTGGATTTCAGCTCATTGAGGTGCTCAAGCAGCACTTGGGCTTGCGTGGTTCTGCGGCCAAGTCCCGCGCTATCGAACTGTTGGAGTTGGTTGAGATACCGGGCGCCAAAGGGCGGCTTGACAACTACCCGCACCAGTTTTCAGGCGGCATGAGCCAACGCGTGATGATTGCCATTGCCATTGCCTGTAACCCCAAATTACTGATTGCCGACGAGCCCACCACAGCCCTGGATGTGACCATTCAGGCGCAGATCATGGACTTGCTGGTGAACTTGCAAAAGGCCCAAGGCATGGCGCTGATCATGATTACTCATGATCTCGCCGTCGTCGCTGAAGTCGCGCAACGTGTGGCCGTGATGTACGCGGGACAAGTGGTGGAGCAGGGGGCGGTGGGGGCCTTGTTTTCAACGCCGACACATCCCTATACCCATGCCTTGTTGCAGGCGGTACCAGAACGCAGCCGGGGCGCGAGGCGCTTGAATACCTTGGGCGGTATTGTGCCGGGACAATATGACCGTCCACGGGGATGTCTCTTGGCGCCGCGCTGCCCAGGCGTCCTCGAAAAATGCCTCAGTCAGAAACCTCTTTTGACCGACCATGGTGAAGTGCAGGTGCGGTGCTTTTATCCAATAGAAGCTGAGGCCGGCGTATGAGTCAGGTGGTCATGCAGGCAGATGGTTTGACGCGTCATTACGGGGTCTCGCAAGGCTTGTTCCAACCCAAGCTGATGGTCAAGGCCCTGAATGGTGTTTCCTTCGCACTGGAGGCCGGTAAAACCCTGGCGGTTGTCGGAGAATCGGGTTGCGGCAAAAGCACGCTGGCCCGGCAACTGACGCTGGTCGAGCCACCCAGTGGCGGCACTTTGACGCTGGATGGCGAGAAGGTCAACCCGAATGATGCAGCGCAACGCCAGCGTCTGCGTAGCCGGGTGCAGATGGTGTTTCAAAACCCCTATGCCTCGCTCAATCCACGGCAAAAAATCGAGGCCCAATTGGCTGAGCCCTTGTTGCTAAATACCCCCATGACGGCCGCACAACGCGCTGAAGTGGTCACCCGTATCATGCAGCGCGTGGGCTTGCGCCCCGAGTACAGGCACCGCTATCCGCACATGTTTTCAGGCGGTCAGCGCCAGCGCATAGCGATCGCACGCGCCATGATTTTGCAACCCAAGGTGTTGGTGGCAGACGAGCCCACCTCGGCACTGGACGTCTCGATTCAGGCCCAGGTGCTCAACCTGTTCATGGACTTGCAGGAAGAATTCAACACCGCGTATGTTTTCGTGTCGCACAACCTGGCGGTGGTAGAGCATGTGGCCAATGACGTGATGGTGATGTACTTGGGCCGGGTGGTCGAGACCGGCCCGAAAACCATTATTTTTGCCCGCCCAATGCACCCCTACACTCAGGCACTGCTGTCGGCCACACCCTCAATTGACCCGCACCAACGGCAAAAGAAAATCAAAATTTTGGGGGAGTTGCCCAGCCCCTTGAATCCGCCTACTGGCTGTGCTTTTCACAAGCGCTGTCCGTATGCTGATGTACGCTGCGCGGTAGAGGAACCCGTATTGCGCTTGCTTGAAGGTCGGCAACTGGCGTGCCACCATGCAGAGACCTTGCCGGTCAATCCCTAGGATCATCCAGATGAGCTTCTACGTCGCTGGGCAGTAATTGGATCGTGGCCCGCAAGCCCGGTACGGCGCTCATTAATGCCTGTTCGACACTGGTCCTGAATTCGGCAGCGCGACCCAAGGTCCAAGTCGATGGCATGTGCATGTGCAAGTCCACAAAGCGGCGCTGACCCGAGCGGCGGGTGATGACATGGTCAAAACGAATGCTTTCGTGGTTAAACGACGCAATCGTTTTTTGGATGGCCCGGAGCACATCTGGTTCTACCGCTTCGTCCATCAGTCCCTGGGACGAGCGCCACATCAGGTGACCGCCTTCCCACAGAATATTCAACGCTACCGCGATAGCCGCCACCGCATCCAGCCAGAGCCACCCGGTCAGGGCCACGCCGATCAAGCCCACCACGACGCCCACCGAGGTCCAGACATCGGTGACCAGATGCTTGGCATCAGCCTCCAGTGCGATGGAGCGGTGCACTTTGGCCGAACTGAACATGACCCACGCCAACAGGCCGTTCAGGGCAGAACTCAAAACCGACAAGGCCAGGCCCCACCCCAGTTCTTGCAGAGGTTGTGGATGGAGCAGCCGTGATGCGGCGGCCCAGATGATGCCGATCGCCACGCCAACAATCAGGATGCCTTCAAATCCGGAGGAAAAATACTCTGCTTTGTGATGGCCGTAGGGGTGCTCGTTGTCCGCGGGGCGCTGGGCGATTGTCACCATCATCAGCGCAAAAATGGCACTGGCCAGGTTTACGAAGGACTCCATCGCATCTGACAGCAAGCCGACCGAATCTGTCACATACCAGGCCAGCGTTTTGAGCGTGATGGTGATGATGGCCACCACGATCGAAGCCAACAACAAACGCCTGGGGGTCAGAAAGTGGGTGGGGAGCAGTGAGATCATAAAGTTGACGGTAAATTATTTAACCCAAGACGCTATCGATCAGAGCTTAAAGCAGGCTTAAGGCGCTGCTGAAAATCCAGTTTGCAGGTATCACTGGAACGAAAAAAAACCGACTTGCGTCGGCTTTTTAGCGGTCAGCCCAAGCTGATTACTTGAGGTGCTTGCCGATCAGGCCAGCCATCTCGAACATCGAGACTTGCATCTTGCCGAAAACTTCTTTCAGCTTTGCATCGGCGTTGATCATGCGTTTGTTCACAGCGTCTTGCAGTTTGTGTTTCTTGATGTAAACCCACAATTGCTTCACGACTTCCGTGCGCGCCAGAGGGGTTGCACCAACGACAGCAGCCAGAGCGGCGCTAGGTGTCAGGGCTTTCATGAACGCTGCATTGGCAGTGCGTTTTTTAGCCGGTGCTTTGGTAGCAGCTGCCTTTTTAGCGGGAGCGGCGGCCTTGGCGGGCACAGCTTTTTTAGCCGGTGCCACTTTTTTGGCAGGGGCCTTGACGGCGACCGTTTTAGCTGGTGCTACTTTTTTAGCGGGGGCCGCGCTCTTGGCCGGTGCTGCTTTTTTTGCAGGTGCAGCTTTTTTTGCCGGAGCTTTCGATGCAGTTGCCATGATTTATTGTCCTTCTGGAAGTTGATTAATCACCAGAGAAAAACAGCTTCTTCACTGGCAAGGCGATGCTACTGGAGAAATAGCGCGTTTCCTAGAGGGAAACTGTTTATTTCATTGGGAAACTGTATTTTTTTATTGGCTTAGGTCACATCTTTTGTGGTTTTACAATTTTGTCAACTTAAGGAGCCCCCGACATGACCCCATCATTCGCAACTTGCGATCTCTGTGATGCCCATAAAAATGACACCAGCGGCGACTTTCGCGTCTTGCCACCGGTGTTCAAAGACTTTGGATCCACTCAAAAATTTAGCGGCCCCGTGGTGACCGTTAAGTGTTTTGAAGACAACACCCTGGTCAAAGCTGCCGTTGATTCGGTGGGTTATGAAGATACGCCCGCCGGTCGTGTCGGTAAGGTGCTGGTGGTCGATGGCGGTGGCTCATTGCGCCGCGCCTTGCTGGGCGGTAACCTGGGTGCCGCCGCCGTCAAAAACGGTTGGGCGGGTGTCGTTGTGGATGGCTGCGTGCGTGATGTTGCCGAGCTCGGCGCCCTCAAGGTCGGGATTCGCGCCTTGGCCAGCATGCCATTGCCCACGGAAAAGCGCCAGGAAGGCCAAAAGAATATTGCGGTTCAGATTCAGGGCGTTTGGGTGCGTCCGGGCGATTGGCTGTATGCCGATGAAGACGGTATGGTGCTGAGCGCAGCGTCGCTTATTTGACCGTCGCTGCAAGCGTCCTTGAGGGCAGGGTGGCCAGCACCACGCCCGTCAGACATATAGCAAAGGCCACGCCTTGCAGGCCGCTCAAGGATTCACCCAGCACCCCGACGCCCACCGCCGCTGCCGATATCGGCAGCATCACGGTGAAGACCCCGGCTCGGGCGGCCGGGACGGTTTGCAAGCCGGTCATCCAGAGCCACACCGTGCCAACGCTGGCCGCCAGCGCGTAGAAGACCAAGAGCCACCAGGTGCCAGCGGCCACAGCGCTGAACTCAAAATTCCAGGCCATAAAAAGACCGAAAGGCGTCATCAGGACAAAGCCCCACAGGTTGATCAAGGCGGTGATCCGTTTCGGGGTCAGGGTGCCTGTGAGCTTCTTGCCAATCACCGCATAAGCGGCCTCGCACAAAACCGCGCCAAACACCAGCAGATTGCCCCACAGCACGTGCTTATAAGAAGAATTGACCTCTAGCCCCCGTGCTACGTGCGCAGGCAGCTCTGATTTTGATAGCGAGAAGAGTGCAATGCCAAAAGCGGCGCAGGCAATGGCGGCCCACACCCGCAAGCCAATTCGCTCGCCCAGGAAGAACCAACTCATCAGTGCGACGACGGCTGGAATGGCCGCCATGATGACACCTGCGGACACTGCACTGGTCATGCTCACGCCAAACAGCATGCAGATGGAGAACAAAAAATTACCCAGCAGCGACTCCAGAAAAACCAGTTTTTGGGTGGCACGGGTCATCGGAACTTCATTGGCTGGTTTTTTTAGCCAGTGCGGCATAGCCAGGCCGCCGATGCCAAAGCGCAGCCAGGCCAGTAAAAATACCGGCAGCGCTGCCACCAGCGGTTTTGAAAGGGCGACATAGCTGCCCACCAGCGCCATGCTGAGGGCGAGCATCAGGTAAGCCGTCAGAGGGTTGGGGTGCTTGAGCATGGTTCTGGAATCGTTTGACGCCCGACTTTTTGGGCCTTGAAGGTCGTGTTGGCGAAGCGTAACCCAAAGACAGTTTACCGAGTGAAAGTCCGCTTGCGTCCAGGCTGTGTTTTGAGTGGTTTGCAGACCTGGGTGCAAATTGGCACCAATTCGAGCGTTAAACGGCGTTACCTTCAGGGTCCACCAACCAGAGGTTAAACATGAGCATGGGCCATTTTGCATACGCCAACAACAGCAACCGCTTTCTTGCGGCGGCCGAACTGAGCGATCAGCCCTTCGCCCTGATCGGGGTGCCCTTTGATGGGGCCGTGACCAATCGCCCCGGCGCCCGCTTTGCCCCGCAAGAGATACGTCGCGCCAGCCTGATGTTGTGTGATGGACTGCACCCGTTTTTTGGCGTTTCCCCGATCGACCATCTGGGCGATGGCTACGACATGCGCTTGCCGAATGCCTCGCCCCTGGCCGAGGTGCGTCAGCACATCGAGCGCCAGGCGGCTGAGAAGATGGCGAAGCACCATTGCGTTTTTCTGGGGGGCGATCATTCGGTCACCTTATCGCTGTTACGCGCCGCAAAGGCACAGTATGGCGAGTTGGCGCTGGTGCATTTTGATGCGCATTGCGACACCTGGCAGGACCATTTTGGCGAGCCTTCGGGCCATGGCACCTGGACTTATGAGGCGATTCAGGAAGGTTTGGTGAGCCCGGCCCACACGGTGCAGATTGGCCTGCGCTCAAGTGGTGAGCGCGCGGCCCGCGAGTATGTGCAAGACCAGGGTGGCCTTATTTTTACGGCGCGTCAAATGCGCGGGCTCGATGGGCTTTCGTTGCAACCGCTTATTCAACAAGTACTGGAACGCATAGGGGACCGGCCCTGCTACCTGACGCTCGACATCGACTGCCTCGACCCGGCCTTTGCCCCGGGCACCGGCACGCCTGAGCCGGGAGGCATGACCAGCTCTCAGGTGCTCACCTTTCTGGAAGAACTGGCCCCGCTCAACATGATCGGGATGGACTGCGTGGAAGTTGCCCCGGCGTATGACCACGCCGAGCTGACCAGCAACGCCGCAGCGACCTTTGTCTGGACCTACCTTTGCGGCCAAGTGGCCAAACGGATTTAGAGAGAAATTGCCCATGTTGCTCAACTCCGATACCCAGCTCAACCAGAACAGTTACTACGAGGCCAGCGTGCAGCGCGACCCCGCCGCGCCCCCTTTGCGCGGAGCATTGACCGCGGATGTGGTGGTGGTGGGCGCCGGTTATGCCGGCTTGTCGTCGGCCATTGAGTTGGCGCAGCGCGGCTACTCGGTGGTGGTGCTGGAGGCGGACCGGGTCTGCAGCGGGGCGTCGGGGCGCAATGGTGGCCAGGCGATTGTGGGATTCGCCAGCGGGCAGGAACCGTTTGAGCAGCAGTTGGGCCGCGACCAAGCGCGATTGGCGTGGGACCTGTCGATGGAATCGGTGGACTTGATCGATGAGCGCATTGCCCAGTTTCAGATTGACTGCGACCGGGTCAAAGGCTACCTGTACGTGGCGGATTCGCCGCGCAAGGCCCGCGCGCTGGAGGCCGACATGAAGACCCTGGCGCAAGACTACGGTTTTGCCTCGGATTTCGCCAGCGGTGCGGACGTGCAGCGGCATATCGAAAGCCCGCTGTACTGCGCGTCGGCGTTTGAGAGCAAGTCGGGGCACTTGCATCCGCTCAAGTTTGGTTTGGGCCTGGCACGAGCCGCTCGGGCCTTGGGTGTGCAAATTTTCGAGCACTCGCCCGTGGTTGGGTTGAAGCGTGGTGCGCGACTGACGGCCAGCACCGCCACCGGTTCGGTCACCGCCCAGTTTGGCGTGCTGGCCGGTAACTGCACGCTGGAGGAATATGGCCCGCAGGTGGCGCCCGACATCACGCCGCGCATCATGCCGGTGGGCACCTACATGATTGGCACCGCCCCGCTGGACCCGGCGCTGTGCCAGCGGCTGATTCCGAGCAATGCCTCGGCCTGCGACAACAACTTTATTCTGGATTACTTCCGGTTCAGCGCCGACCACCGCATGCTGTTTGGCGGGCGCGTGAGCTACACCACGCGCACCCCGTCGAACCTGCAGGCGGTCATGAGTCGGCGCATGGGCGATGTGTTTCCCGCATTGCGCGGCGTACCGATCGAGTTTGTCTGGGGCGGGTTTGTGGACATCAGTATGAACCGCGCGCCCGACTTTGGCCGTCTGGGCGACAACCTGTATTATCTGCAGGGCTTTAGTGGCCATGGCGTGGCTTTAACGGGCCTGGCGGGGCGTCTTGTTGCGCAGGCCGTGGCCGGGCAGGCCGAGCGCTTTGATGTGTTTGCCAAACTGCAGCACCACAAGTTCCCGGGGGGGCCGTTGTTGCGCATGCCGAGCCTGGTGTTGGGTACGCTGTACCACCGCTTGCGTGACGCCTTTTAAAGTTGAAATAATGAATGGCATGCCACCCCTATTTCAGTCTTCATTTTTCAGTGAAACCTAATTAACCTAACGCTGTTCTCAGAGCATGAAAAATATACTGATCGTTGAAGATAACGCCGAAACAAGGAAGTTGCTGACCATTGCTCTAAAGCGGCCGACCCATCGAATCATCGAAGCCTCTGACGGACTTTCCGCGCTTAAAGCGGCCAAAGAGCATAAGCCGATAGTCATGATGCTGGATATTTTGATGCCTGGAGGTGTTAATGGTTTTCAAGTGTGTGAAATGGTCAAAAGCGATGCTGAGTTGAAAGACACCTATGTCATATTGATATCAGGATTGTCTGAGGCGAGTGATTTCGAAGAAGCCAAGCGGGCTGGGGCAGATGCTTATTTTGTTAAGCCGTTTCGACTGAAACGACTCGTCGAGGTGGTGATAAACCACCAAAAACTGAGCGGGACATTTACGCTTGAAACGATGCTGTGAATGGCTGTAAAAATGCCTTCTTTTCCTCAGCAAGTTTGGGCGCATTAAATGACAGATGCAACCACCAAATCTCAAGGGCGGCGCACGCTTGCGGATTCGTTTATGCGAGATGCACAACGAGAGTCGACGCCTTGGCGCTCACGAGCGGATTTGGCGTTTGAGGCCGTTTACCTTTACGCCCTAACGATGCTTGGGGAGCAGGCTGACGACTACGAGCACCCTGACACTCGGGTACTGACTGCTGCGGCAGAAAAATGCAACATGACGGCTGAAGAAATCGGGCCCGCCGTGGAGTACTTGGCGCACCGGTTTGACCCGGCCATCCCGGACAACGGCAGTGCTTACCAGGTGTTGCTATCCATTGCAAAACTGCTCGGTTCAGACCGGTGACTTACCGTCGCGACTGAGTCTTTCAATATTTATGTTGTCAGCTTGACGATTTGACGATGTGCAGAAAAGGCTGGTGAACGCGATATTGGCACACTGGAAATAAACACTTTTAGCGCGTTAGCTCGGTAATGGTTTGGCTGTGTTGTGGGAATGCAGCCACCAGCATTGCCCGGTCGGCCAAACAAAAGTCGGCGAAATCAAAGCCGGGCGCAACAGTACAGCCCACCAGCGAAAACGAACCGCCAACAGCCACCCTTGACGCAAACCAGGTATTGGCCGGAACCACGTGTTGGTGGACTTCGCCTCCCAAGATGTCGGACCCCAAACGGGTGCAACCCAGTTCACCATGCGCATTGAGCGTCAGTACCTCCAGCGCCTGACCCGCATAGAAGTGCCACATCTCGTCTGATTGAATTTTGTGGAAAGCTGAAAAGTTGTTTTTTTCCAGAAGAAAGTAAATCCCGGTGCTGACGCTTCTTTGATCAGATGTGACATCACCGCCTACCGTCACATCCATCCGCTGATGACACCGGTAGGTTTCCTTGAAAAAGCCACCTTCTGGATGCGCATCCAATTGCAGGGTATCGATATATGTTTGTGCTGTGGGGGTCATAAGAAACAATGAAAAAGGTGATTAACAGGGTGCTGAGGTGGTTTCACCCGTCGGCTATTCAGTCTGGCACCATCGTCCAGAATTCGGGCACACACTGACACGAGCGCCGTTCAGCCAGACTTGTTCATCATCCAGCAGCACAGAAGTCACTGGGTCGATGTCGAACTCGATTCCAAGTGCATGTTCGACGTTGATATTTTCGATGGGAAGCTCCCAGGTCAGAAATATTTGGCTGAAGTCCTGGTCGTCGGCGAAGTCTGCCGCGTTAAAGCCACTGCTGCGGCGCTCAATGACGGCGTGAGGCTGGGCAGTATCGAATATCACCACCGTCCCTCTGGTCAAAGGAATTCGATGACCTGTCGCCTGAAAATGCAAGTCCAACCCCTTGTCCTCACTCACGAAGAGATTGCAAAAGGCCATGCCACCGTATTGGGCGGCGTCGTGGTGGTACTTCGCGCCACGGCAAGCCATCAGGGCGACGTCACAATCGACAAGCACCTCACCCAGTCCGAGGGTGCACGTCCAATCGGATACCGCCTGCACGCACTGTTTGTATTCCGGCCAACGCGCACGCGCTCTCGCCAAAGGCAACTCATCTACGTCCCCTGGCTCAAGGTCCAATCGCAACGAGAGCTCTCTTTTCCAATCTGCTGTCAACCTTGCAGGGGGCGCAGGCACATCGATCGTGCCGGTTAGCACGACGTCACTGACGCTTCGGCTGCGCAGGGTCTCGCCACTCCAAAAATAGGCAATCGGGAGGCCCTGAAAACGATGCGGTTGTGAGGTGTGGCTCATCTGGTCAAGTGTATTCAAGCTATGCGGCCTCATTTTCAGGTGGCATCGTGCCTGCACTTGTTGCAAAAGATATTTGGAAGCAGCAGAAACTTTGTGCCATAAAAAGTATTGACTACTCAAAAAATCAGGCGCAAAATTTCCCTGCGACCGAGTCTTTTCCCTCGGTGAAGGAGTTCCGTAGATGACCATGGACCACACTTACGCTCACGACTAACTGACGGTTTTCCGTCATGATGCTTCCCATACTTGAGGAAGTTCTGGAAGGGTAGGGTTCTTTACGAGCTCTGCCCTTTTTTATTGGGGTTGGCTGAAGCTGCCACGCTCATTGTTTCGCAGCACAGGAAGTTAAATTTAATTAACTAAAGTCTGTGTTCTGAAGTTATTAATGCCTAAACTTTAGTCGTTGAGATTAAAGGACGTTGCCATGAAGTTCAGTTCCAAAATTGTCGCGTTTGCCGCTTTTCCCGCTCTGCTGTTTATCCTCGGTCTGGCCATCAGTATCGGGTCCTTGCTAAAAACGCAAACTGAATTTGATCGTTACATTCAGTCAGAGCAAGCCGTGGATCACGGCCTGTCTGACATGTATGCCCAAGGGTTGCAAATGGGACAAGCCTTGCGCAACGTGGTGTTGGACCCCAAAAACCCCAAGGCACTTGAAAACCTCAAGGCGGCCCAAAGCGCCTACGAGAAAGCCTTTTCTGAAACACAGGCCATTGCCAAAGGCAGTTCTTTTGAAGCAGCCTTGAGCCGCTTGCCCGCGCTACGCGCAGCTCAAGCCAATGCACAGGCCAAAGTGCTGGCACTGCTCGCCGCCAATGGCGATGCCATCAGCGTGCTCAATAGCGATGAAACACCCGCCTGGCGGAAGTTAAAGGCTGAGTTGCTGGAGCAGGGGCTGGTTGCAGAAAAAAGCGCGAAAGAAGCCCATGTGCGGGTCACTGATTCGACAAATTTTGCAATTCGACTGTCCATCGCTTTGGCGCTGGTCGCCACGGGGGTTGCCATTGGTTTAAGCCTGCTGATGCGCGCCACCGTGCGAAAAGAACTGGGCGGTGAGCCAGCCGATGCCCGTGAAGCCCTGACGCACATTGCAGAAGGCAACCTGACAACAGACATCGTCAACTTGGGCGACTCCGAGAGTTTGATCGGCAAGATGCTGGACATGGAGGCTTCTCTGCAAAAACTGGTGCGCGGGGTGCGCGAGTCGGCCGGCGGTATTGCCACGGCAACCGATGAAATTGCGGCGGGCAGTCAGGACCTGAGTAACCGCACCGAGAGCCAGGCCAGTGCGCTGGAGCAAACGGCGGCCTCCATGGAAGAGCTTGGCTCTACTGTGAAACAGAATGCCGATGGCGCTCGCCAGGCCAATCAACTCGCCCTGAGTGCCTCTGCGGTGGCGGTTCAGGGCGGCGAGGTGGTGAGTCAGGTGGTGGAAACGATGCGGGGCATCAACGACGCCTCGCGCAAGATTGCCGACATCATCAGCGTGATTGATGGCATTGCGTTTCAGACCAATATTCTGGCCTTGAATGCAGCGGTTGAAGCGGCCCGGGCGGGAGAGCAGGGCCGTGGTTTTGCGGTCGTGGCCTCAGAAGTGCGCTCACTGGCAGGGCGCAGTGCCGAAGCCGCCAAGGAAATCAAAACCCTGATCGGGGCCAGCGTGGATCGCGTGGCGCAGGGCACCCTATTGGTTGACCAGGCCGGAGCCACCATGACCGAAGTGGTCAGTTCCATCAAGCGGGTGACGGACATCATGGGTGAAATCAGCGCGTCGAGCAATGAGCAGTCATTGGGCGTTTCGCAGGTGGGTGAAGCGGTGGCAATGATGGACCAGACCACGCAGCAAAACGCGGCGCTGGTGGAAGAAATGGCTGCCGCCGCGGGCAGCCTCAATAGCCAGGCCAGTGAGTTGGTGCAGGCGGTTGCGGTGTTCAAAATCAGTCCTGGTCAGTAGTCCGCTCTGATTTGGTGTTGTTGTATTTTGCTATTTAAATAATAGCTGCTTACGCAAGTGACACGGGGGCTGCAAGGCTTTTTTACTTAAGGTTTCGCCAAAGTCGCCATCACGGCCCGCGTGAGCATCGGGCCGCAACGCTCGATATCTGCCAGTGGCGCATAGCCGTAGCCAATCACCAGTCCTTTGGCATCTTTTCGTTTCAGGCAATAAGCCGACAGCGGTCGCACGGTCAGTCCCAGCTTGGCGATTTGTTCAGCCAGCGCCGTGTCGTTGACCCGTTCAGGCAGGCGCAAACACAGGTGCAAACCCTGTTCGGCGCCGCTGATGTGCGCTTGCTCACCCAGGCAGGGTTTGAGGGCTTCGAGCAAGCAGTGGCGGCGCTCGGCGTAACTGTGGCGCGCCTTGCGCAGCGCACTGGCGAAATGCCCCATTTCTATGAACTCGGCCAAGGCGGCTTGCAGCGGCATTTGCCCGGGTCGGTTCAGGTCGTAGTGGGCGGTTTTGAAGGCCGCCGCCAAGCCCTTGGGCACCACCAGATAACCCAGTTTGAGGCCGGGGTAAAGCACCTTGGAGAAGGAGCCCATGTAGAGCACCCGCTGGTCGGTGTCAAGCCCGGCCAGCGATGAGATGGGCGGGCCGCTGAAGCGAAACTCGCTGTCGTAGTCGTCCTCCAGCACCCAGGCTTTGTGCTGTCGGGCCATCGACAAAAGCTGGTGTCGTCGGGCCAGCGACATCACGGCGCCAGTCGGGTACTGGTGCGAGGGCGTCACGTAAATCAGCTTGGGCGGCGTGGCTTCGTCTCGGGTGTGTGGGGCTATGCCGTGCTGGTCCACCGAGACCGGATGCAGGCTCAACCCGGTTGCCATGAACGCCTTGACGGCGCCCCAGTAGGCCGGGTCTTCGAGCCAGACCGTGTCGTGATGGTCGGCCAGCAACTGGGCGCACAACTCCAGCGATTGCTGGGTGCCGCTGGTGATGATGACTTGCTCCACATCGAGCGGCACGCTGCGAAATATTCGCAGGTAATCCGCCACCGCCCGGCGCAGGGGGCCGTAGCCACCGGCGTAGCTGTAGTCCAGCATCTCGGGGTAGGTCATGCGCCAGTGTTTGTTTTGCAGGCGCTGCCACAAGGTGACGGGGAAGGCGCTGAAGTCGGCCGCACCCGGCGTGAAGGGTTGAATTTCAAGTTGGGTGGCGCAGAAAGTGGTCGAGAGCGCGGCACCGCGCCTGGACAACTGGGTGTCCTGATTCTCGCGTGCGGTGTGGCGGCGCGTGCTTGATTTGGGCACGCTGTCATTGACAAAAGTTCCACTTCCTACCCGGCTTACCAGGTAGCCTTCAACGCTGAGTTGGTTGAGCGCGGCCACCACGGTGTTGCGCGACATGGCCAGGTCCTGGGTTAACTCGCGGCTCGATGGCAGGCGGTCACCGGCCGCCAGTTTGCCATCCAGAATGGCGCGCCGCAGGGCTTCATAAAGTTGGCGGTGCAGGGGTAATTTGCCCAACTGACTCAAGCGCGAAATTTCAGTCAGCAACAGTTCTGAGAGCATAAAGTGGCACCATTCACTTGGATTAAATGGCTCCCATTGTGAACCAATTCGCCCCGCACAATGGCACAAAGAATACGGAGACATTTATGAAAAAGCCACCTTGTATGGTCTGGCTCCCCATGGATCATCGCCTGTTGGGTGACCACGACCACCAAATGCCCTTCCTTGTGTTGGGCGATAAATACGCCCGCGCCGTCAAGGTCTGCGGCCAAGCGCAGCCAGTGCTTTTTCCGCTGGCAGATGTGCAGCAAATTCCGGAATTGTTGAACCTGGTGGACGGCGTCATGCTGACCGGTTCACCGTCCAATGTGCATCCTTCGCATTTTGATCAAACGGTGTCTGACGCCGCGCTGCCGCTCGACCCTGCGCGTGATGCGCTGACGCTGGCCTTGGTTAAAGCTTGTGTGGCGCAGCAGGTGCCCTTGCTGGGCGTGTGTCGCGGATTTCAGGAAATCAATGTCGCACTGGGCGGCAGTTTGCACCAGCGCGTGCACCAGGTGCCGGGCAAGTTGGACCACCGCGAACCCAATCCCGCCGGCATGGACCAACAGTACGCGCCCAGCCACGCGGTCAACTTCGTCCCGGGGTCCGTGTTTGCCCAATGGGCCGGGTCTGAAACGGCGCTGGTCAACTCCTTGCACGGACAAGGCATCTGGCGGCTGGCACAGGGCTTGCGTGCACTGGGTCATGCCCCTGATGGATTGGTAGAAGCTTTTGAGGTGGAGGGCGCTGGCACTTTTGCTTATGCGGTGCAGTGGCACCCCGAGTGGCAATGCGCCAACAACCCTTTTTACGCGGCTATCTTCAAGGCCTTTGGTCAGGCCTGCCGTGCGCGACAAAACGCACGTTGGCCTGGTTTTGATCATGTGCTGCATACCGCAGCCGGGAGTATCTGATGAACGACAAAAAAGCAATGAACTTCAACGACCTGGAGCAATGGCTCAACGAGCGCCGGGTGACCGAGGTAGAGTGTCTGGTGCCCGACTTGACCGGCGTGGCACGCGGCAAAATCTTGCCGCGCGGCAAGTTCACCGAAGACCGCGGCATGCGCTTGCCGCAAGCGATTGTGGCGATGGGCGTGACCGGCGAGTTTCCCGAGAGCGGGCCTTACTACGATGTGATCGACCCCACCGACAAAGACATGCAGTTGCGCCCCGACCCCAGCACGGTGCGCATCGTGCCTTGGGCCACCGACCCCACGGCGCAGGTGATTCACGACTGCTTTGACCATGCCGGCAATCTGGTGCCGTTTGCCCCGCGCTCGGTGTTGCGCCGGGTCTGCGATTTGTTTGCCGCCGAAGGGCTGCAGCCGATCGTGGCGCCTGAGCTGGAGTTTTACCTGACCGCCCGCAACACCGACCCCAACACCTTGCTGAAGCCGCCGATTGGCCGCAGCGGCCGCGCCGAGACCTCGCGCCAGGCCTACAGCATCGACGCCGTCAACGAGTTCGACCCGCTGTTTGAAGAGATTTACGACTACAGCGACAAGATGGAACTCAACGTCGATACCTTGATTCACGAGGTCGGCGCTGGGCAGATGGAGATCAACTTCTTCCATGCCGAGCCGATGGGACTGGCCGACGAGGTGTTCTTTTTCAAGCGCACGGTGCGCGAGGCCGCCTTGCGCCACGACATGTACGCGACCTTCATGGCCAAGCCGATTGCGGGCGAGCCCGGCAGCGCGATGCACGTTCACCAGAGTTTGCTCGATGTGGCCACTGGCAAAAATGTCTTCAGCAACCCGGATGGCTCGCCGTCCGAGATGTTCATGCACTACATCGGTGGCCTGCAGCGCTACATTCCAGCCGCCATGGTGCTGGTGGCGCCGTATGTGAACAGCTACCGGCGACTGTCGCGCAACACCGCCGCGCCGATCAATATCGAGTGGGGCTATGACAACCGCACGGTGGGGATTCGCTCGCCGATTTCGTCACCTGCCGCGCGTCGGGTCGAGAACCGGGTGATTGGGGCCGACGCCAACCCGTATGTGGCGATGGCGATGACGCTGGCCTGCGGTTACCTCGGCATCAAGAACAAGATCAAACCCAAGCCCGAAATGAAGGGCGATGCGTATCTGGCGCCTTATGCCTTGCCGCGCAGTTTGGGTGAGGCGTTGGACTGGCTGCGCCGCGAGTCGGACCTGCACGAGGTGCTGGGCAAAGAGTTCATCACGGTGTACTCCGAAATCAAGGAGCTTGAATTTGACGAGTTCATGAAAGTGATTTCGCCTTGGGAGCGCGAGCATCTGCTATTACATGTATAGCTACTCACGCTTTATACACGGGGGCTAGAGCCCGTTTTTATATAAATTTAGCTGTAGGTCGGGGTCGTGCAGCCTCACTCGACAACACGTTGAGGCGTGGTCTGCAGCCCATTAATTTTCAGAGATGAGGAATCCCATGAATACCGTTGTTGACACCAAGTTGATCCAGGCCCAGGACAGCGCCCATTTCATCCACCCGTTCACCGACCACGCTGATTTGGCCACCCGTGGCGCGCGGGTGATGGTCAAAGGCGAGGGCATTTATATCTGGGATTCAGAAGGCGCGCGCCTGCTGGACGCCATGAGCGGCTTGTGGTGTGTGAATGTGGGTTACGGCCGCAAAGAGCTGGCCGATGCCGCGCACCACCAGATGATGACGCTGCCGTTTTACAACAGCTTTTTTCAGACCACCAATGTGCCGGCCGTTCAGCTTGCCACCAAGCTGGCCGAACTGGCACCGAATGTGGGCGAGCGCAGTTTTCAGCACGTTTTTTATTCGTCCAGCGGCAGTGAGAGCAACGACTCGAACGTGCGCATGGTGCGGCGTTATTGGGATTTGCTGGGCCAACCCCAGCGCAAGGTCATCATCAGCCGCCTCAACGCCTACCACGGCAGCACCATGGCGGGCGCCTCATTGGGCGGCATGAGTGGCATGCACGCGCAGGGCGATTTGCCGATTCCCAATATCACGCACATTGAGCAACCGTATTTCTTTGAGAACGGCTTGCCCGGTGAAAGCTCGGACGCCTTTGGGGTGCGCGCGGCGGGCTGGCTGGAAGCCAAAATTCTTGAAATTGGTGCAGAAAAAGTAGCCGCCTTCATTGCCGAACCAATTCAGGGCGCTGGCGGCGTGATTATTCCGCCCGCCACTTATTGGCCCGAGATTCAGCGCATCGTGGATAAGTACGGCATTCTGCTGATCAGCGATGAAGTGATTTGTGCCTTTGGCCGGCTTGGCACCTGGTTTGGGTATGAGAAGTTTGGCTACAAACCCGACCTGGTGACCTTTGCCAAGGCCATCACCAGTGGCTACATTCCGCTGGGCGGTGTCATGGTGGGTGACCGCGTGGCCAAAGTGCTGATTGAAAAAGGTGGTGAATTCAACCACGGCTACACCTACAGCGGACACCCGGTGGCCTGCGCCGTGGGCCTGGCCAACCTCTCCATCATGGAGCGCGAGCAATTGCCACAGCGGGTGCGCGACGACATCGGGCCGTATCTGGCCAAGCGCTTCGTCGACATCGGCCAACACCCCTTGGTGGGTGTGGCAGAAACGTGCGGCTTTATGGCGGGCTTGGTGCTGGTTAAAAACAAGGCGCGACTGGAGCGTTTTGATGAGAAATTGTCAGTAGGCATGATTTGCCGCGGCCATTGCTTTAAAAACGGACTGATCATGCGCGCCGTGGGCGACCGCATGATCATTGCGCCGCCTTTGACCATGACGCATGCGCAAATTGATGAAATGGTGGCACTCATCCTGCGTTGTCTCGACTTAACGTACGAAGATGTCAAGAAAAATGGTTGGCTGGCATAGGGATTGCATGGATAGAAGTGGCGAGTAATCGGGTTTAGTATTTCAGCCGTTAAGCATGTTTGTTTATTTTCAGGAGAACATATTGAGTAATGCATTTGGAACCAAGTTGATGGGCAAGCTGATGGCTGGCCTGGCCGTGGCGGGATTCATGACATTCGCAGCCTCTTCTGCACTTGCCCAGGAGGAAAAAGTTCTCAATATCTACAACTGGTCTGACTACATCGCCGAAGACACCATCCAGAATTTCGAGAAAGAGACCGGCATCAAGGTGCGCTACGACACCTTTGACAACAACGAAATCGTGCACGCCAAACTGGTGGCCGGTAAAACTGGTTATGACATCGTGGTGCCTTCGTCCGGTTGGGCCAAGCTGCAAATGGACGGCGGCCTGTTTCGCAAACTCGACAAAGCGCAACTCCCCAATCTGAAAAATCTCGACCCTGACATCCAAAGCCAGATTGCCAGCCTCGACCCCGGCAACCAGTACCTCGTCAACTGGCTGTGGGGTTACACCACCATTGGCATCAACACCGCCAAAGTCAAAGCGGCGCTGGGGGCAGAGCCGATGCCCGCCAACGTCTGGGAATTGTTTTTCAACCCCAAGTACGTGAGCAAACTGAAGAGCTGTGGCGTGTCGGTGCTCGACAGCGCCTCTGAAGTTTTACCAGCCGCGCTGCACTACTTGGGCAAAGACCCTTTCAGCAAAAATTCTGCCGATTACCAGGAGGCCAGTGCCGCGCTGAAAGCCATTCGGCCTTATGTGACTTTGTTCAGCTCTTCGGGCTACATCAATGACATGGCAGGTGGCTCGGTGTGTCTGGCCTTGGGCTGGAACGGCGACATCAACATTGCCCGCCGCCGCGCCATTGAAGGCAAGACCGGCCAAGACATCGTTGCCTTGATACCTAAAAATGGCGGCATTTTGTTCTTCGACATGATGGCCATCCCCGCCGATGCACCCCATTCCAAAAACGCGCACACGTTCATCAACTACATCATGCGCCCCGATGTGCATGCCGCGCTGACCAACAAGGTGTTTTACGCCAACCCCAACAAGGAATCGCGTAAATTCATCAAGCCTGAGGTGGCACAAAACCCTTCTGTGTTCCCCTCCACGGCGGAGATGGCCACGATGGTGCCACCCAAGGCCTTGACCAATGACCTCCGTCGCCTGATTACCCGCGTTTACACAGGCTTTAAAACGGGTCTTTGACCGCTTGCGGTTTCATCGTAGAACAAGGACTCGCCAGTGGCCATCGTCTCCAATCCCAATGCACCAGTGCCAAAACCCAGTGCAGCGCCTTTTTTGCAAATCAAGCATGTCGTCAAACAATTTGACGATGTGTTTGCGGTGGACGATGTGTCGCTGGATGTTCAGCAAGGCGAAATTTTTGCCCTGCTAGGTTCTTCGGGCTGTGGCAAATCGACCCTGCTGCGCATGCTGGCGGGTTTCGAGTTACCGACCTCGGGGCAAATTTTTTTGGCCGGGCAGGACATCGTCGGGCTCGCGCCCTACGAGCGTCCCATCAACATGATGTTTCAGAGTTATGCGCTGTTTCCGCACCTGAGCGTGTGGGAAAACATTGCGTTTGGACTGAAACGCGATCGCATGCCCAAGCTTGAAATCGAAGCTCGTGTTGAGCAGATGCTGGACTTGGTGCAACTCAAACAATACGCCAAGCGCAAACCGCACCAGTTGTCGGGCGGGCAGCAACAGCGGGTGGCGTTGGCCCGGAGTCTGGCCAAGCGCCCCAAGTTGTTGTTGCTCGATGAGCCCTTGGGCGCACTCGACGCCAAACTGCGCGAGCGCACGCAGCTTGAGCTGGTCGACATCATTGAGAAAGTAGGCGTCACTTGCGTCATGGTCACGCACGATCAGGAAGAGGCCATGACCATGGCCACCCGCATTGGGGTCATGAGCGAGGGCAAAATTCTGCAAATTGGCCGCCCCTCTGATATCTATGAAACGCCTAACTGTCGCTTTGTCGCAGACTTTATTGGCAGTGTGAATTTATTCAAAGGCGCGGTGGAGGTCGATCAACCCGATCACGTGGTGATTGCCTCGCCTGAATGCAAACATTACGTCAGCCACGGCATCACCGGCACCAGCGGCATGACGGTGCACGTGGCGGTGCGTCCTGAAAAAATGACGATTCAAAAAGGGCTTCCCTCCGACGAGGAACGTGAGTCCCTGGAAGAAGTGGGCTTCAATATCGCGCAAGGTGTCATCAAGGATCTGGCCTACCTGGGCAGCCTCACCACCTACCACGTTCAACTGGATGGCAGTTCAACGATCGTCAAGGTGACGCACACCAATGCCGCCCGCCACGATGCCACGCACCTTACTTGGGGCGATAAAGTTTACGTGTGGTGGTGTGGCAGCGACGTTGTGGTCTTGACCAGTTAATCGCGCCATGAACACGGCCGTCACTCCCACATCGGTTCTCTACAACAAGCTCACGGGAGTTTGGGGCAGGAATGTCGTCATTGGTATTCCCCTGGCGTTTTTGCTGGCGTTCTTTTTGCTGCCGTTTTTGGTGGTGTTCAAGATTAGCGTGTCCGAAATGGACAACGTGGTTTTCAAAGACCTGATCATTTGGACTGACGGCATTCTTCAGCTTAAGGTCAAACTGGGTAACTACATTTTTATCGCCCAGGACGATCTCTACTTCAAAACCTACATCAGTTCGCTGAAGTTTGCCGGCATCACCACGGCGATCTGCTTGCTGATTGCCTACCCGTTTGCTTACTTTATGGCGCGCAGTCCGGCCGACAAGCGTCCGGCCTTGCTGATGCTCGTCATGCTGCCGTTTTGGACCTCGTTTCTGTTGCGTGTTTACGCCTGGAAAATGCTGCTGGCTGACAACGGCGTTTTCAACAACGTGGCGATGCAGATAGGTTTGATTTCAGAACCTATGAAAATGATGAACACACCGTTTTCACTGGTGCTGGGCATGGTCTACACCTACCTGCCTTTCATGATTTTGCCGCTCTACGCCAACCTCGTCAAAATGGATTTGCGCTTGCTGGAAGCCGCGCTTGATCTGGGCGCAACACCTTGGCAAACCTTTTGGCGTATCACGGTGCCGCTGTCCAAGAGCGGCATTATTGCGGGTTCGATGCTGGTCTTCATTCCTTGTGTGGGCGAGTTTGTGATTCCTGAATTGCTCGGCGGCCCGCAAACCCTGATGATTGGCCGCGTGTTGTGGGACGAGTTTTTCAGCAACAACGACTGGCCGATGGCGGCGACTGTTGCGGTGGTGATGGTGCTGCTCATCATTGTTCCGCTGGCGCTATTTAACAAGTACCAGGCCGAAAGCACAACCGGAGGACGCAGATGAAGTTCAATGCCGGACGAGTGACATCCAAGGTCTGGATGGGAGCGGTGTTTGTTTTTCTGTACCTCCCGATACTGACCCTGATCGTGCTGAGTTTTAACGGCAGCCCGATGGTGACGAGTTGGGGGGGCTGGTCGCTTCGTTGGTATGAGGCCCTGTCCAAAGACGCTGAAATAATTTCAGGCGCCAAACTCTCCGTTGAGATTGCTTTTTTGACCGCCTGTGGCTCCGTGGTTCTGGGCACCCTGGCCGCATTGGCCTTGACTCGGTTCAAACGCTTTCCCGGCAGAACGCTTTTTGCCGGCATGGTGAACTCCCCGCTTGTGATGCCTGAAGTCATCATTGGTTTGTCCTTGTTGTTGATGCTGGTGTCGGTGCAACGCGCTTTTGGCTTCCCGGACCGCGGCTTGATGACGATCTGGTTTGGCCACACCTTGTTGGGCATGGCCTATGCCACGGTGGTGGTGCAGTCGCGCCTGCAAGAGATGAGTCCCCAACTTGAAGAAGCCGCGCAGGATTTGGGCTGCCGCCCCTGGCAGGTTTTCTTTCTGGTGACGCTGCCCTTGATCTCGCAGGCCATTGGCTCTGCCTGGTTGTTGACATTTACCTTGTCGCTCGATGACGTGGTGCTATCGGCCTTTCTATCTGGCCCAGGTTCGACTACCATGCCGATCGTGATTTTCAGCCGTGCCCGCCTGGGCTTGAGCCCGAGTGTGAACACAGTAGCGACCTTGACGGTTTTGGTGGTCAGTGTGGGGGTGGTGCTTGCCAGCCTGTGGATTGCACGAGCAGAACGCAAGCGAGCGCAAGAAATGTCGGCGGCATTCCGGGGTGCTGGTGCCTGATTTTTATTTGTTATTTATTTTGGAGTAGAAATGAAAAAGAGACTGTCAATATTGGCTGTTGCAATTGCCGCGACATTCCCCATGGCGCAAACAGCCCATGCTCAATCCAATGCTGAGTTGAAACAGGAAATTGACCTGCTCAAAAAGCAACTCCAAGTGCTGATGCAAAAGGTAGATGCCGCTGCAGCAGCTTCCACATCTACCGCCGCATCGGCCAGTAACCAGGGCGCTGTTGAACTTCAGGAATTCAATCGGATCAAGATAAAGGCTGAATCGACGGAGGATGCGGTAGAAGCGTCTGGACTGAAGGGATTTAAAGTCAGTGGTGTGATGGACCCTACCTTTATTTACAGCCAGGGACAAAATCGTTCTGGTTTTATTTTCTTAAATAATTTTGATGGTGCAGGCGGTGCGCCTCTTTCAACCGACAGTTACGCGTTCGACAACAGTTCTTTTGGCTCGGCCGTGCTGGATATTCAAAAGGAAACTGACGGTGGCAACAAATGGCGTCTGACATTGGCGCCGCACAAGTCGGGCGGCTCGGCCTACCGTGCGGGCTCGATCGTGCATGAGGCCTCGGTCTCGATTCCATTGACGGATGAAAAAACTCGCTTGATAGCGGGTCAAATACCAGATTGGTCGGGTTATGAGTTGACGGCAGCCAATCAAAATCCGCTGGTCACGCACAACTTGCTGTTTGATTTCAGTGCAGTGACTTATTACAGCGGCGCTGGTATGGAGATCATCCGCGGTCCTTGGACGAGTAAGTTTATGCTCGGCAATGTGAATCAGGCGGCACGAGAATCAGGTGACAAAGACCCGGCTCTGGTCTATCGGGTTGACTATGCCGTTAATGAATACAGCGGTATCGGGCTTTGGGGTGGACATTCGTTTTCAAGTCCTTCGACCAGTGCCGGTCGCTTTGACATGCTGGAGGTGGACGGCTACTTCACCCGTGGCCAGTTGACATTGCAGGGACAAGTGGGCGCGGGTCGCCATGAGGGTAAGGCAGGCAATGGCGGAGATGCCCAGTGGTGGGGACTGTCTGGTTTGGTGGGCTACAAACTCACGCCTAGAACTCAATTGGTGGCGCGCTATGACTTCATCAACAACGCCAATAACGGCGGTGGTGTTTACAACGGGGTGGGTGGTGTTGGAACGTTAGGTGATTCACGAAATGGATTTGGGCCAGCATGGGAGGATGATGGAACGGGAACAAATACATGGTTTCAGCCTGACCCATCTACCGGCGTCAACCGCTACGCTCTGTCCGTCGGCTTGAATTATTTGATCAACCCAACCACCAGCCTCAAAACCGAGTTGCGTTACGACGGGGCCAGCGGCGCGGTGTTCTCGCAGCCTGACGGTAGCTACAAAAACACCAACCTGTTGTTCGGCACCTCCGTCGTCGTGTCGTTCTAAAGCCAAGGTGGCAGGACCACTTTCACAATGAGGTTCAACGGGGTCGGCAGTCATGTCGTCCCCGTTTGCTTTTGTGCCATCGATTGGAGCCACTTTATTGCATGTGGACCCATCCACCAGGAATTCAAAATGACAACCGAAAAATCAACCATCGCCCTCAAGTTTGATGGCCGAGCTTTCATCAATGGCGAACGTATCAACGCGCTCAGTGGCGAGACTTTTGACTGTATTTCTCCGGTCGATGGCCGAACACTCACCACTGTGGCCCGCTGCGCCGAGGCCGATATCAATGCGGCGGTGTTGGCTGCACGAACCGCTTTTGAAGACCGCCGCTGGTGCGGTTTGGCGCCGGCCAAGCGCAAGCAGATCATGATTCGATTTGCCGATTTGTTGCTTAAACATGCTGAGGAATTGGCCATGCTTGAAACTCTGGACATGGGCAAGCCCATCAAATACGCCCGTGCGGTGGATGTGAACAGCGCTGCCAACTGCATTCGCTGGTACGGCGAAGCGGTTGACAAAATCTACGACGAAATTGCTCCCACACCCAGCACCGCGCTGGCCCTCATCATGCGCGAGCCGGTGGGCGTCGTGGGCGTGATCGTGCCGTGGAATTACCCCATGATCATGGCGTCGTGGAAGATCGCGCCCGCGCTTGCATCCGGCAACTCGGTGGTGCTAAAGCCCAGTGAAAAGTCGCCTTTAACCGCCTTGCGTATGGCTGATCTGGCGCTTGAGGCGGGCATTCCTCCCGGTGTCTTTAACGTGGTGACTGGTTATGGGCCTGAAACCGGTTCGCCGCTGGCCCTGCACATGGACGTGGATTGCATAGCTTTTACCGGGTCCACCCGTGTCGGCAAGCAAATTCACGTCATGGCTGGGCAGAGTAACTTGAAACGGGCCTGGACCGAACTCGGTGGCAAATCACCGAACATCGTTTTTGCGGATTGCCCCGACCTTGACAAAGCCGTGGAATCCGCAGTGGGCAGTATTTTCTTTAACCAGGGCGAAAGTTGCAACGCACCTTCACGCCTTTTTGTTGAAGCCAGCATCAAAGAGAAGTTTCTTGAAAAAGCGTTGGCACTTGTGCCTGGCTACGCGCCCGGCAATCCGCTCGACAAAGCCACCATCATGGGCGCCATCGTTGACCAGACGCAGATGAACTCGGTGCTGCGCTATATCGAGATTGGCAAAAGTGAAGGCGCCCAATTGTTGGCGGGTGGCGAACAGGCGCGACTGGCGTCAGGTGGCTTTTATGTTCAGCCGACCATTTTTGATGGGGTTCGCAACGACATGACGATTGCGCGCGAAGAGATTTTTGGGCCAGTGTTGTCGGTGCTGTCTTTCACCGATGCGGCCGATGTGGTGAGTCAGGCCAATCAAAGTGTCTACGGTTTGCAGGCCGCAGTCTGGACCCGTGACATCAACAAGGCGCTGGGTGTGGCGCGTGCATTGCGCGCCGGAACGGTGCATGTGAACCAATATGACGAAGACGACATCACGGTGCCATTTGGTGGATTCAAACAAAGCGGGGTGGGGCGCGACAAGTCATTGCATGCGTTTGATAAATACACCGAAACCAAAACCACCTGGATTCGCATCGACAGCCCTGTTTGATGCTTGTTGCCACTTGAAAGTTTTCCATGTCTATTGAATCAACGATTGAAGCCCTTGAAGCGAAGGGCGTGCACAGCGTTTTAACCCAATTTACGGATATTCATGGTGTAGCAAAAGGCAAGTTGGTGCCCTTGAAAAACCTGCGTGAATGGGTGGACACCGGCGCTGGGTTTGCCGGTCCTAGCATCTCGGGTACCGGGCTCGGCCGCTTTGGGAAACGCAGCGAGTATTACGGCCGGGTTCAACTGGCGTCGCTGCAACCTTTGCCTTTCATGCCGGGTGTGGCGCATGCGGTGTGTGACGGCTACGCAGGGGGTGAAGCACTTGATACCTGTTCACGGCAGTTGCTTAAACACCAGTTGCTAAGACTCAATGAGCGTGGGTGGACTTTGTGGGTGGGCATCGAGCCCGAGTTTTTTTTGCTTCGTAAAGATGAGTGCGGGCAATGGACGGCGGCTGATGAACATGACCGATTGGCCAAACCTTCTTATGACTTGAAATCAATCCATCGCAACAAAGATTTCCTGGATGACATGCGGCAAACCCTGACTGATCTTGGTTTTGAATTGCAGCAAATAGACCATGAAGATGCCTGTGGTCAATATGAAATCAACTACCGGTTTGACGATGCGCTGGCTGCCGCTGACCGTTACATGCTTTTTAAGCTGACGGCCTTTGCGGTGGCTGAAAAACACGGCTTGGTCTTCAGTTGCATGCCCAAACCATTCGCGCATGCACCGGGCAGTGGTTTGCACTTTCATTTGAGTGTGACGGACGCGGCGGGCAAGGCCATTTTTACCGACAGCGCTGATCCGCTTGAATTGAGCGCGCAGGGCTACCAGTTTGTCGCTGGCTTGCTGCACCATGCTGACGCATTGAGCGCCGTGTGCGCACCAACCGTGAACAGTTACAAGCGCTTGACGAGCAGCAACAGTGCATCTGGGACGACCTGGTCGCCAGTTTGGAAAGCCTATGGTGACAACAACCGAACCTGTGTGGTTCGAACGGTTGCCGGCCGAATTGAATGGCGTTTGCCAGACCCGTCTTGTAATGTCTATGCAGCCATTGCCGCAACCCTGGCTGCTGGCTTGAACGGCATTGACCAAGCCATGTCACCTCCAGCGCCGTGCGATCTTGATTTATATGAGTTGCAGGCCAGTGGAGCGGCCATGCCTGCACGACTGCCGCGTGATCTGTGCGCCGCCACCGAGGCTTTGTCCAAAGATCAGGCGCTGATGAACGCCTTGGGTGAGTCTTTCTGTCACGAGTTTGTGAAAATCAAACGTGCTGAGTGGGATGAATTCAACTTGCACGTCAGCGAATGGGAGTTGCAGAGGTATGCCGATGCTTTTTGAGGATGTTGATCCATTTATTTCATAATGCGATAAGCACAAACCATTCAGCAAAAAATTGAATTGCTGCATTGCGTCAATTTTTCTCAATGTGAGAAAACAAATTTCATATTGCGACAAGACGTCTGTAAGCTGTTGATTAAATTGAATAAAATTTATGTCTTATATAAGACATAAGATTGGAAAATGGTCTTATATAAGACTTAGAATAATCTCCATAGGCACTGGACTTGCATAGCATCCACTGCTAACTTTTTAATCAACCCTTGGAGTGATCTCATGCCGAAATACACAACAGAACCACAAAGCCGCGAACAGCAAATTGCCGCCTTGGAAAAAGACTGGGCCACAAACCCCCGTTGGAAGGGCATCAAACGCGGTTACACCGCTGCTGACGTCGTGCGTTTGCGCGGTTCGTTCCCCATCGAGCACACCTTGGCTCGTCGCGGTGCCGAGAAGCTGTGGAATCTGGTGAACACCGAGCCTTACGTCAATTGCCTGGGTGCATTGACCGGCGGCCAAGCCATGCAACAAGTTAAAGCTGGCGTGAAAGCCATCTACCTGTCGGGCTGGCAAGTCGCTGCTGACAACAATTCGTACGCTTCCATGTACCCAGACCAGTCACTGTACCCAGTGGACTCGGTGCCTACCGTGGTTGAGCGCATCAACAACACGTTCCGTCGTGCTGATGAAATCCAACACTCGCGTGGCATTGACGCTGGCGACAAAGGTTACATCGACAACTTCGCGCCCATCGTGGCCGATGCTGAAGCCGGTTTCGGTGGCGTGTTGAACGCGTTTGAATTGATGAAGGCCATGATCAACGCTGGCGCTGCTGGCGTGCATTGGGAAGATCAATTGGCTTCGGTCAAGAAATGCGGCCACATGGGCGGCAAAGTGTTGGTGCCTACCGCTGAAGCTTGCCAAAAGCTGATCGCTGCCCGTATGGCGGCCGACGTTTGCGGCGTGCCTACGCTGGTGATCGCTCGTACCGATGCTGAAGCAGCTGACCTGTTGACTAGCGACTACGACGAAAACGACAAGCCATTCCTGACCGGTGAACGCACCGCTGAAGGCTTCTACAAGACCAACAAGGGCATGGACCAAGCTATATCGCGCGCAATCGCTTACGCTGAGTACGCTGACTTGGTGTGGTGCGAAACCGGTACGCCTGACCTCGAATTTGCCAAGAAGTTTGCTGACGCGGTTCACGCCAAGCACCCAGGCAAGATGTTGGCTTACAACTGCTCTCCTTCGTTCAACTGGAAGAAAAACCTGGACGATGCCACCATTGCCAAGTTCCAGAAAGAGCTCGGCGCCATGGGTTACAAGTACCAGTTCATCACCTTGGCTGGTATCCACTCCATGTGGTACAACATGTTCGACTTGGCACAAGACTACGTCGCTCGCGGCATGACGGCTTATGTTGAGAAGGTGCAAGAGCCTGAATTTGCAGCCCGTGACCGTGGCTACACTTTTGTGTCGCACCAACAAGAAGTGGGCACGGGTTACTTCGACGAAGTGACCACCGTTATTCAAGGTGGCAAGTCCAGCGTGACCGCGCTGACCGGCTCCACTGAAGAAGAGCAGTTCCACTAAGCTGCAAGGCTGACTCAAAAAGGCCTGCGCCATCCTGAAAGGGGTGGCTCAGGCCTTTTTTTTTGGTTAAACTTGTTGCTCACTTTATGCATGATGCGCAGAGCGGGTGGTGTATTGATGATTTTGCTGACGTCAGCGGTCATATTTATATGCCTTTTATGCCTGTAGCCCCCGTATCTATTGCGTAAGCAGCTATTAAAATAATAGCAAAGCGCGGCCTGTTCCGCGCTTTTTGTTTTGCTCTCCATCCATCTGGATTTTCAACATGATTCAAATCACTCTTCCTGACGGCTCAAAACGCGATTACCCCGGCCCGGTGACGGTGGCTGAGGTTGCGGCCTCCATTGGCACCGGCTTGGCCAAGGCGGCGCTGGCAGGCAAGATCGATGGCAAAGTGGTGGACACCAGTTACCTGATCGAGTCGAACAGCCCGCTCTCCATCATCACGGCCAAAGACGCTGATGGGCTTGAGGTTATTCGTCACTCGGCAGCGCATTTGCTGGCTTATGCCGTCAAGGAACTGTTTACTGATGCGCAGGTCACCATTGGCCCGGTGATTGAGCACGGATTTTTCTACGATTTCTCTTACAAACGCCCCTTTACGCCTGAAGACTTGACGCTCATCGAGAAAAAGATGACCGAGTTGGCCTCTAGAGACGAGCCCATCACCCGGCGCGTGTTGCCGCGTGATGAAGCGGTGGCGTATTTCAAAAGCCTGGGTGAAAACTACAAGGCAGAAATTATTGCCAGCATTCCCGCAGATCAGGATGTGTCTTTGTACCGCGAAGGTAAATTTGAAGATTTGTGCCGCGGACCTCACGTGCCCAGCACCGGTAAATTGAAGCATTTCAAGTTGATGAAACTCGCTGGCGCTTATTGGCGTGGCGACCATCGCAATGAAATGCTGCAGCGCATTTATGGCACCGCTTGGGCCACCAAAGATGAGTTGCAACAGCATTTGACGATGCTCGAAGAGGCTGAGAAGCGCGACCACCGCAAACTCGGGCGCGAACTCGATTTGTTTCACATCGACGACCATGCGCCCGGCCTGGTGTTTTGGCATCCTAAAGGTTGGACGCTGTGGCAGGGCGTTGAGCAATACATGCGCCAGGTCTACAAAGACAACGGTTACCAGGAAGTCAAAGGTCCCCAGATCATTGATAAGTCGTTGTGGGAGAAAACAGGTCACTGGGATAAGTACCGCGAAAACATGTTCACGACCGAGTCGGAAAAACGTGAATACGCTTTAAAGCCGATGAATTGCCCAGGCCATATTCTGATCTTCAAGCAAGGCATCAAGAGCTACCGTGATCTGCCTTTGCGCTACGGTGAGTTTGGTCAATGTCACCGCAATGAGCCGTCGGGTGGCTTGCACGGCATCATGCGCGTACGGGGTTTCACGCAAGACGACGGCCACATTTTTTGTACCGAAGACCAGATTCTTCAGGAGTGCGTGGATTACACGGCCCTGCTACAAAAAGTTTATACCGACTTTGGCTTCAAAAATATCATTTACAAGATCGCCACGCGTCCTGAACAGCGCATTGGTTCAGATGAAGTGTGGGACAAAGCCGAGGCAGCCTTGGTTGAAAGCCTGCGTGCCTCCGGTTGTGAGTTCGAAATTTCACCCGGAGAAGGTGCGTTTTACGGTCCCAAGATCGAATACACACTAAAGGATGCGATTGGGCGTCACTGGCAATGCGGCACTATTCAAGTCGATTTTTCGATGCCTGAGCGGCTCGATGCTGAATATGTGGGAGAAGACGGCGCTCGTCATCGCCCGGTCATGTTGCACCGCGCCATTGTGGGCAGTCTGGAGCGATTTATCGGGATTTTGATTGAAGAAAGTGCAGGCGCTTTGCCCGTTTGGCTGGCGCCGGTACAGGTAGCTGTTCTCAATATCACCGACGCCCAATCTGATTACTGTCGTGAAATTGTTGAAAAACTGAAAAAATCACTGCCGAATCAAGAGCTTAGGGTCGTGACTGATCTTAGGAACGAGAAAATAACGTATAAAATACGCGAGCATTCAATGCAGAAGCTGCCCTATATTCTTGTCGTAGGCGATAAGGAAAAAGCAGCTGGTACCGTTGCAGTGCGCGCCCGAGGTGGTCAAGATCTCGGTGTGATGTCCCTCGAAGCATTCGTGCAAAAAATCGCAGATGACATCACTAACAAGTCTGTTATCTAAGCTGATTTATAGCAAGATTACATTTTGTGTGTGTGCAAAACGGTTGTAGCTACGGTTGTCGTAGCTGAACTTGTGAAGGATTAAGCCATCGCTACTGAATTTCGTGACCGCCGTCACCGTGAAGAACGAAAACACCGCCTGAATCGCGAGATCATGGCTCCAGATGTCCGCCTCTCAGGGATTGAGAATGAGCCTCTTGGCGTCGTGAGCCTGATGGAGGCGCTTCGCATGGCTGGTGACTTGGATGTTGATTTGGTTGAAATTTCTGCTACGGCAGTACCTCCAGTCTGTCGTTTGATGGACTATGGCAAGTTCAAGTACCAAGAGCAAAAGAAGGCGGCGGAAGCGAAAGCCAAGCAAACGGTTATTGAGATCAAAGAGATCAAGTTCCGTCCTGGTACCGACGACGGCGACTACAACATCAAGCTGCGTAATATCAAGCGATTTTTGGCTGATGGTGATAAGTGCAAGATCACGCTTCGGTTCAGAGGTCGCGAGATTACTCACCAGGAAATCGGTATGGCTTTGCTGAATCGCATCCGGACTGAGTTGGGCGACCTGATTTTGATTGAGCAGTTTCCCAAGCTTGAAGGGCGCCAAATGATCATGATGATCGCGCCCGGCAAGAAGAAAATTGCAGTTAAGCAAGCGCCCGAAGCGTCACAAGCTTCAAGCTCTTAAAGGTTTTGAGGTTCGTTGGTTTAATCGCTAACGAACTAAGGAAGGTGATGAGGTCAAACTCATTGCGCAAGTAACTTAAGCGTTACTTAAAAGTGGCTCGGGGCCAACAAGGCTGCAAATAGTTTGCAGACGCCTCACGAGCACAATGAAGAAGGAGCATGAATATGCCCAAAATGAAGACTAAGAGCGCGGCGAAAAAACGCTTCCGCGTCCGTCCAGGTGGAACCGTTAAACGCGGTCAAGCCTTCAAACGTCACATCTTGACCAAGAAGACCACTAAAAATAAACGCCAATTGCGTGGATCAACATCTGTACATGAGACCGATATGGGTCGCATGGCACAAATGTTGCCAGGCCGTGGTATTTAATTAACGACGTACAAGGAGTAATCACATGCCTCGCGTCAAACGTGGTGTAACGGCTCGCGCCCGCCATAAAAAAGTTTTAGCCCTTGCAAAAGGTTTTCGCGGTCGCCGCGGTAATGTTTACCGCGTCGCCAAAGAAGCGGTAATGAAGGCTGGGCAATATGCCTACCGTGACCGCCGTACCAAGAAACGTGTCTTCCGTCAGTT
>NZ_JBAWYV010000030.1:0-34339 GCF_037143375.1 Rhodoferax sp.
AAAAAGTTGGAGACAAATTTGCGATACAAAGAAACAAAAGAGCAGAGCGCCGAATTGTTGCGTCGCGTGCTGGCCTTGATGGGGCAGCACGATGCAGCGTTCAATCCGGTGGCATTCACGGTTTGGTATGAATATGCCGCTGGCATGAATGCCCGCTTGACGCATGCCCTTGAGGCCGCCATGAAAATGCAGCCCCGCTTCACGGACGAGACGCTGGATCGGCTCTATCACACCTGTGTCGCCGATGTTGATCCGGCGGCGATGCACCGCATCAGCGGCGAGTTTCAAAAGGTGATGGTGGACATGGCGGCCAGTGCTTTGCGTACCGGAGACCAGGCTGGCGCTTTTGGGGCCCAGTTGCGGGAGTTGTCGGACGTGCTCACGACCCAGGACGCTTCTGCCCTGACACCCATGGTCAATCAGGCGCTGGCCGGTACGGCACAAATGCGAAGCACGGCCCAAGATTTTGAGCAACAGGTGCTGGTCAGTCGTAAGGAGTTGGAGCGCTTGCAGGTAGACCTGATTCGCGCCCGCGACGAAGCGGTGCTGGACCCTCTGACGCGCGTGTTGAACCGCAAGGGTTTCGATCAGCAACTGGCCTTGCTGTTGGCGGAACCTATCGGGGCGGGACTCGCGCATTGCCTGATCATGATTGACATCGACCATTTCAAGAAAGTCAACGACACCCATGGCCACGTCATGGGCGACCGTGTGATTCAGGCGCTCGGTGAGGTGTTGCGCAGCTGTGTGACGGACCCGTTGCAGTCGATGGCCCGCTACGGCGGTGAAGAATTTGCAATCTTGGTGCCGCAGAGCACGCTCGACGCCAGCCTGAGACTGGCCGAGACCGTGCGTCTGAAAACCCGGGCCATGAAAATCCGCGACCGGCGCTCCCAGGAGGTGGTGCTGACGGTCAGCGTGTCGGCCGGGGTGGCGGCGCTGCAAGCGGGCGATGATGCGCAGGCCTTTATTGAGCGCGCCGATGGGGCGCTGTACAAGTCCAAACAGACAGGGCGGGACCGCGTTACCTGCGCTTGACGAACGAGGCGGCGCCAAGGGGCACGCTGGCCGCCTGGTTCGGTGCGCTGGCGGCCTTGTCCGGCGCTCGGGCAATCTCCGGTGAGCCGGGTGGCCACGGGACATCGGCCACCGCGCGGGGCTTGCCGATCGGGGTCGTGGCCTGGGCTTTTTGCACGGCGGCAATGTCTTCCACGCTGGGGTATTGGTTCAGCAGCCAGTAATCAATCACACGGCGTGCAATGGGGGCTGAATTCTGGGCGCCAAAGCCCGCGTTTTCAACAATGATGGCGAGCGCAATCTTGGGGTCTTCCGCCGGTGCAAAGGCGGTAAACAGGGCGTGGTCGCGGTGGCGTTCATCCACTTTGGAGGCTGAGTATTTTTCGTTCGCCTTGATCTGAATCACCTGCGCGGTACCGGTCTTGCCGCCGCTGGTGTAGGCAGCACCGCGAAAACTGGACGCCGACGTGCCCTCAATATTGACGCCCACCATGGCGGCCTTGATGACCGCAATGTTCTCGGGTTTGGCGATGGCTTCACCGACCGATTGCTGCGTAGTGGTGGTCGGTGCATGCGTCAGGATGTCCATCACTTCCTTCACCAGATGCGGCTTCATCTTGACGCCGTTGTTGGCCAGCGTGGCGGTGGCCGAGGCCAGTTGCAGCATGGTGAAGTTGTTGTAACCCTGGCCAATGCCGAGCGAGATGGTTTCTCCGGCGTACCATTTTTGCTGGTCGGCGCGCTTGTAGGCTTTGCGTTTCCACTCGGTCGACGGCAGCAGGCCGCGCACCTCGCCAAAGATGTCGATGCCGGTCAGTTCGCCAAAGCCAAAGCGTTGCATTTGTTCGTGGATGGTGTCCACGCCCATGTCGTTGGCCAGCATGTAGTAGTAGGTGTCGCAGGACTGGACGATCGACGAATACATGTTGACCGAGCCGTGCCCGCCTTCTTTGTCATCGCGAAAACGGTGGTTGCCGAGGATAAAAAAGCCAGGGTCGGAAATGGTTTGTGCAGGCGTGCGGGCACCGGTCTCCAGCGCCGCCAACGCCATAAATGGTTTGTAAGTGGATCCGGGCGGATAGGTGCCGCGCAGCGCCCGGTTAAGCAGGGGTTTATCAAGTGACTCGTTAAGTTCCTGCCAACTGTCGCTGTCGATGCCTTCGACAAACAGGTTGGGATCAAAGGTGGGCTTGCTGACAAACGCCAGCACTTCGCCCGTCTTGGGGTCCATGGCGACCAGCGCCCCGCGGCGGTCACCAAACAACTCTTCCACCAGGTGCTGCAACTTGATGTCTATCGACAGTTTGACGGTGTTGCCGGGGGTGGCCGGGCTGCTGGCCAACTTGCGGGTGGCGCGGCCACCTGCTGAGGTTTCGACCGAGTCAACCCCGGTGCTGCCGTGCAACTGGGCTTCAAAACTTTGCTCGACGCCGAGCTTTCCGATGTATTCCGTGCCGCGGTAGTTGGCCTGGTCGTCGGAGTCGTCGAGTTTTTCTTTTTCAGCCGGGTTGATGCGCCCGATGTAGCCAATCACGTGGCTGGCCAGTTCGCCATAGGGGTAGTTGCGAAACAGCCGGGCCTTGATGTCCACACCGGGGAATCGGTAACGTTGCGCGGCAAACTTGGCCACTTCTTCATCGCTCAGACGTGTGCGAAGGGGCAGCGACTCAAAGCTTTTGGATTCATCCAGCAGTTTCTTGAAACGCCGCCGGTCGCGCGGCGTGATGTCCAGCACCAGCGACAAATCATCAATGGTCTGTTCCAGGCTGACGACCTTGGAAGGCGTGACTTCCAGCGTGTAGGCTGAATAGTTGGTGGCCAGCACGATGCCGTTGCGGTCCAGGATCAGGCCCCGGTTGGGCACGATGGGCACGATGGCGGTGCGGTTGTTTTCTGCCTGCTCCAGCAGGTCGTCGTGGCGCACCACCTGAAGGTAAGCCAGGCGGGCGGCGACCAGAGAAAAGCACGTGACCACGGCCACGCTGGCCACCAGCACCCTAGACCGAAACCGGGACAGGTCGGCCTCGACGTTGCGCAATTCCATCATGGCTTAGAGCGGCCGGTGGGCATCAGGGTTGGGCGTTCTGCGTTGCGGCATCAGCAGGATCACGCTGATCACCGGCCACAGCAGCGATTCAAGCAGCGGCGCCAGCAGCAGCCAGAAACCCGGGAACGAGCCCCCCGACAGCATGCGCGCACTTAACTCAATGGCGTGAGACGCCGCAAACAGGGGCAACACCTGCAAAGCTTGCGAGGGCACCGTGAACCACAACAAGCGGCGGTGAATGGCGATGGCCAAAAAGCTCAGCACCGTGTAGCTCAAGGCATGCTGGCCCAGCATGGCGCCTTGGTGCACGTCAATCAGCATGCCGAAAACAAAGGCGACACCGATGCCGATGCGCCGTGGCTGATGAATGCTCCAGAACACCAGGACCAAGGCCAAAATGTCGGGCATCCAGGCCGAACGACCCCAAAGCCCCATGTTTTGCAGCATGCACAGCCCCAGCGCCGCCAGCAGGCTGACCCAAATGAACAGAGGGTTGGCAGGCAAGAGCAGTTGATGCCCCGGGCGCATGATCATTTTTTGCCACCCTTCTTGATGGGGCCCGGTGGCGGTTCTGCCGCAGGGCGAGGGGCGATTTGAGCCGTGACCGGCTTTAGTACCATCACATGGCCGACGCCCGAGACCAGCGCCAGAGGTGTGCAGGTGATTCGCGCAAAGGCGGTGTCCACACGGCGTTCCACCTTGGCGACCCGCGCCACCGGCAAGCCCGGTGGGTACACGCCATCCACGCCGCTGGTGGTGAGCAAGTCGCCGGGCTGCACATCGGCATTGGCCGCCATAAAGCGCAACTCCAGTCCGCTGGACCGCAAGGCTGAGTCACCGAAGGCGACGCCCCGGGCACCGGTGCGGGTGTTAAGCACCGGAATCGCCTGATCGCGGTCGGTTACCAACGTCACTTCAGAGACCAGCGGGTAGACCCGCGTCACTTGACCCAGCACCCCGGTTTCATCGATCACTGGCGAGCCCGCCAACACGCCCTCAGTCAAACCCCGGTCGATGATGACTTTTCGGGTGTAAGGGTCGGCCGCGTCATACAGCACTTGCGCCGCTTGCGAGGGCGTGGTCACCCGCTCGCGCAGACTCAGGAGTTTGCGCAGGCGTGAGTTTTCGAGGATCAAACTTTCGACCTGGTTGGCACGTTGGGATTGCACATCCAACCGGAGGCGTGTGGCTTCTTCGCTGGCCTGGGAAGATTGAAGCGCATCAAGGTATTTGCCGCTGTTTTGGGCCCAGAGCACGGGGCGCAGGACTAACCATTGCACCGGGTAAAGTGCGGTTGCAAGCGCCACGCGCAAGGGCTTGGCGATTTCAAAACGCACGTCGGCCACCATCAAAAACAGGGCCAGCGCGCTGAAAAATACCAGCTTTGACAGGGCCGAGGGGCCTTGTCTGAAGAAGGAGGGAGGTGTTCCGTCCAGCGTACCTAGAGGCATCGCTGCACCTGCGCGTTATTCGCTGGTGAAAATGGAGCCCAGGCGGTCCATCCGCTCCAGCGCCATGCCGCAACCCCGCACCACGCAGGTCAAGGGGTCTTCAGCCACCAGCACCGGCAGACCGGTTTCTTCGGCCAGCAATCGGTCGAGGTCGCGCAACAAGGCGCCACCGCCGGTGAGCATCATGCCGCGGTCTGAAATGTCGGCACCCAATTCAGGGGGCGTTTGTTCCAGTGCGTTTTTAACGGCCGACACAATGTTGTTGAGCGGGTCGGTCAGGGCTTCCAGAATTTCGTTGCTGGAAATGGTGAAGCTGCGTGGCACGCCCTCGGAGAGGTTGCGACCACGGACTTCCATTTCCTTGACTTCACTGCCGGGAAACGCAGAACCAATTTTTTTCTTGATCGCTTCAGCCGTGGGCTCACCAATCAGCATGCCGTAATTGCGGCGAATGTAATTGATGATGGCCTCGTCAAACTTGTCGCCGCCAACGCGCACGCTGCCTTTGTAGACCATGCCGCCCAAAGAGATCACGCCGACTTCGGTGGTGCCGCCACCAATGTCCACCACCATCGAGCCGCTGGCTTCAGACACCGGGAGTCCGGCGCCAATGGCTGCGGCCATCGGTTCTTCAATCAGGTAGACGTCGCTGGCACCCGCGCCCAAGGCAGATTCGCGAATGGCACGGCGTTCGACCTGGGTCGATCCACAGGGCACGCAAATGATGATTCGGGGGCTGGGGCGAAAAATGCTGCGGGGGTGCACCATCTTGATGAATTGCTTGAGCATTTGCTCAGTGACGGTGAAGTCAGCAATGACGCCGTCTTTCATGGGGCGAATAGCCTCGATGTTGCCGGGGACTTTGCCCAGCATCGCCTTGGCTTCCTTGCCGACCGCTTGAATGGTTTTCTTGCCTTGCGGGCCACCTTCGTGGCGAATGGCCACAACAGAGGGCTCGTCAAGTACGATGCCCTTGTCACGAACGTAAATCAGGGTGTTGGCGGTGCCAAGGTCGATAGCCAGGTCAGTGGAAAAATACTGACGGAATGCTCCAAACATTTAAAAATCCTCTCGGGCATGGCAGGTGCTTTAACCGGCCATCGCCATATTGTCTAGTTCAAAAGTGTATGTATTTGGCAGATTCCAGCAGTTTTGCAGGCTGGAGGCCAAAGGCAGGATAATACCTTATCCCCTGTAAAAACTTTAGCCGGCAAGACCTCTGTCGAGGCCTTTTACAACCGGTTTCTATTGAAAATACGCTATGTCCTTGACTTCTGCTGACATCGCTCGCATCGCCAACCTCGCTCGTCTGGAACTCAATCCAGCCGAGGGAGCGCGCATGTTGACGCAAATTAATGGTTTTTTCGAGATGGTTGAAAAAATCCGCGCCGTGGACACCACCGGCATTGAGCCATTGGCACACCCGATGGCCACCATTCAGGACGTCGCCTTGCGCCTGCGTGAAGACCGGGTCAGCGAGCCCAACAACCGGGAAGCCAACCAGCGCAACGCCCCGGCGGTTGAAAACGGCCTGTTTCTGGTTCCCAAGGTGATTGAGTAAAAAATGACAAACAACACCCCTGCACTCCATGACCTCACCGTGGCCCAACTGGCCACCCACCTGCGCGAGCGCAAAGTCTCGGCCGTCGAGACCGCCCAGCATTTTCTGACCCGACTTCAGGCCAACGCCCCGCTCGGCGCTTTTTTGGACCTCAATGAAGAAGTGACGCTGGCCCAGGCCCGCGCCGCTGATGCGGCACTGGCCGCAGGAGCTTCTGGAACAACGGCGGCATTGCTGGGCGTGCCGATCGGGCACAAAGATATTTTTGTCACCAAAGATTTCGTCACCACGGCGGGTTCCAAAATGCTCATCGGTTACCGCTCGCCGTTTGATGCAACGGTGGTGACCAATCTGGCCCAAGCGGGCGTGGTGACGCTGGGCAAGCTCAATTGCGATGAATTTGCCATGGGCTCGGCCAACGAAAACTCGGCGTATGGCCCGGTGCAAAATCCGTGGGATCGCACCCGCACCCCCGGCGGCTCGTCTGGCGGCAGTGCTGCCGCTGTGGCAGCACGGCTGGTGCCTGCGGCCACCGGCACCGATACCGGCGGCTCGATTCGCCAGCCCGCTTCGTTTTGCGGCATCACCGGCATCAAGCCAACCTATGGCCGGGCTTCGCGTTACGGCATGGTGGCGTTTGCCTCCAGCTTGGACCAAGCCGGACCCATGGCGCGCACGGCTGAAGACTGCGCCTTGCTGCTCTCGGCGATGTGCGGCCCCGACCCGGACCGCGATTCGACCTCACTGGAGGTGCCCGTTGAAGACTTCAGCCGTTCACTGAATGAATCTATTGCAGGGCTGCGCATTGGTGTCCCCGCGGAATTCTTTGGGGAAGGTCTGGCACCAGACGTGCAAGCTGCGGTGCAAGCCGCCCTGAAGGAATACGAAAAACTGGGCGCCAAACTGGTGCCCATCACGCTGCCCCGCACCGAGTTGTCGATCCCGGTTTACTACGTGATTGCACCGGCCGAAGCGTCGAGCAACCTGAGCCGCTTTGACGGCGTCAAGTTTGGCCACCGCGCCGAGAAGTACACCGATCTGATCGATATGTACAAAAAGACCCGGGCCGAAGGTTTTGGCGACGAGGTCAAACGCCGCATCATGATTGGTGCCTACGTGTTGTCGCATGGTTATTACGACGCCTACTACCTGCAGGCACAAAAAATTCGCCGCATGATCGCCGACGATTTTCAGCAAGCTTTTCAAGTGTGCGATGTGATCGCTGGCCCTGTGGCGCCCACCGTGGCGTGGACCTTGGGCGGTCACGGCAACGATCCGTTAGCCGATTATCTGGCTGACATCTTTACCTTGCCTGCATCGCTTGCCGGTTTGCCGGGCATGAGCATACCGGTCGGGTTTGGCGCTGGCCACATGCCGGTGGGCATGCAATTGATTGGAAATTATTTACAGGAAGCCAAGCTGCTCAACGTGGCGCACCGCTTCCAGCAGGCCACTGATTGGCACACGGCCAAGCCCGAGGGATTTTGAACATGAATGCATTCGTTGAAACCAGCAATCCGGCGCGTGCCGGCCTTAAATCGCCGCTGGTGATGGGCTACGAGGTGGTGATCGGGTTTGAAACCCACGCCCAGCTCTCTACCCAATCCAAAATTTTCAGCCGCGCCGCTATCGCGTTTGGCGCTGAGCCCAACACCCAGGCCTGCCCGGTGGACCTGGCCTTGCCCGGCACCCTGCCTGTGATGAACAAGGGTGCCGTGGAGCGCGCTATTCAATTCGGCCTGGCAATTGGTGCCCATGTGGCGCCTAAAAGCATTTTTGCCCGCAAGAATTACTTTTACCCCGACCTGCCCAAGGGCTACCAGATTAGCCAGTTTGAAATTCCGGTGGTGCAGGGTGGCGAGATTGCGTTCTTTTTGGGAGACCAGAAGATGTCAGTTCGCCTGGAGCGGGCGCACCTCGAAGAAGATGCGGGCAAGTCGCTGCACGAAGACTTTGTCGGCCAGACCGGCATTGACCTGAACCGGGCTGGCACGCCCTTGCTGGAGATCGTGACCCAACCTGATATGCGCTCTAGCGCCGAGGCGGTGGCCTATGCCAAAGAGTTGCACAAAATCGTCACCTGGATTGGTATTTGCGACGGCAACATGCAAGAAGGCAGCTTTCGCTGCGATGCGAATGTGTCGGTGCGCAAACCCGGCGCGCCGTTTGGCACCCGTCGTGAGGTCAAGAATCTCAATAGTTTCAAGTTCATGCAGCAGGCCATCGACTACGAAGTGCGCTGGCAAATTGAGCAGATCGAAGACGGCCACGCGATTCAGCAAGCCACCGTGCTGTTCAACCCCGATACCGGCGAAACGCGCGCCATGCGTACCAAGGAAGATGCCGCCGACTACCGCTATTTCCCTGACCCGGATTTGCCACCGCTGGTGATTGCCGATGAATGGGTGCAACGTGTGCGCTCGGAGATGACTGAGTTGCCGCGCGTCATGGCGCAGCGGTTTGTGACTGAGTTTGGCCTCTCCGAGGTGGATGCGACGGCCTTGACGCAAAGCCGTGCCATCGCGGCGTATTTCGAGGCGACAGCCAAGGGTTGTGGTCAGCCCAAGCTGGCCAGCAACTGGATCATGGGCGAAGTGTCGCGCCGCCTCAATGCCGATGAAGTCGCTATTGATGCCTGCCCCGTGGGTGCGGTTTACCTGGCGGCCCTGATCTCACGTATTTCAGATGGCACCATTTCCAATAACGCCGCCAAACAGGTGTTTGACAAGTTGTGGTCCGAGGGCCGTGCGGACGACAAGCTGGCCTTGAGCCGCATCGACCAGATCATCGAAGCCGACGGCCTCAAGCAAATGAACGACTCGGGTGAGTTGGAAAAAATTGTGGACGATGTGTTGGCCGCCAACCCCAAAAATGTCGAGGAGTACAAGGCCGGCAATGGCAAGGCGCTCAACGCGTTGGTCGGCCAGATCATGAAGGGCAGCAAAGGCAAGGCCAACCCGCAGCAAGTCAATGACCTGCTGCGCCAAAAGTTGGGCTGAAGCGGTACCCGCCGGGGCGGCTCAGCGGGTTTTGCTGGCTGCTGGTAACGAGGGTGCCATCATGGCCCACAGCTGTTTCAGACGCACCAGTTCTTCGTCAAAACGGGCATTGACGCGTTTGAACTCGGCGTCCTGATCGGCAATAAAGCGTCCCTGCACGGCCAGGCTTTGGGTCACTTCGTCCACTTGACGGCGAAGGGAAAGTGGCGCCTTGGCCGGGTCTTTCTTGTAAAACTCCATCTCCTTGTCGATGTCGGTGCGTTGCACCAGTAATTCTTGCGCGCGGTTGATCGCAGCCTGACGAATCACCCCAATCTGTGCCAAAGCTGCGGCACGTTCCTTGTCGTGGACCGTTCTGCTGGGGTAGCGGATCAACAGTGCCCGCTCACGTCGCTTTTCTTCATTCAGGCGGGCACGTTCTTCGATGTCTGCTTTGTTTTTGGCCTCAATGTCTGCACGTTCCTGTTGGGTCAGGGTGGGGCCGACCCGGGCTCTCAACGTGCCACTGGGGTTGAGCACTTTTTGTTCGCGGTCATTGCACTCTGCAATGGGTCGGTCTGAGGTGAGCTTGCGTCCACGTGCGTCAGTGCAACTGTAAATGCCAGAGGGCTGATCCGACTGAGCGAGGGCAGAGGCGGCGACGGATAAACCAGCGATCAACAAGCCTGCGCTCATGCCTGCGTAGCTGCGTTTGATGTGAGACTGGTTGGGGTTTGTCATGGTTAACTTTCTTCGACGCCGTAACGCTGCCGGTAAGCCAGCACCCGCTGGTGGTCGCTGGCCCCGGTGCCTGTGCTGTGTTTTTCCAGATACTGCATTAAATCCGACAGTTTCGCAATCGCACAAACCTGAAGTCCCAACTGGTTCTTCACGTATTGAACGGCGCTGTGTTCAACGTCTACGCCGCCTTCAGTGGCTTTTTCTTGCCGGTCCAGCGCGATCACGACCGCGTGCGCCTTGGCTCCGGCGGCCTGAATGATGGCGATGGATTCGCGTACCGCCGTGCCGGCAGACATCACATCGTCCACGATCAATACACGGCCTTGCAGGGGCGCGCCGACCAGCGTGCCACCTTCGCCGTGGTCTTTGGCTTCCTTGCGGTTGTAGGTAAAGGGCACGTTGCGCCCCAGTCGAGCCAACTCCACGGCAAGCGCTGCCCCCAATGGAATGCCTTTGTAGGCAGGGCCAAAAATCATGTCAAATTCGAGGCCGCTTTGAATCAGGCGCTGCGCATAAAATTGCGCGAGTTTTCCGAGCTTGGCACCGTCGTCAAACAGACCGGCGTTGAAAAAGTAAGGGCTCATGCGGCCCGCCTTGGTTTTAAATTCTCCAAAGCGAAGCACACCACAATCCACCGCAAACTGCACAAAATCCTGGGCCAACGCATCTTGCGCCGGGGCTTGTCCAGTAACGGTTGCAACACTCTCTGACATGGGAACTTCCTTGTTTAAATTGACCAGCCTTAATCTCAACGGTATCCGATCCGCCACCACCAAAGGCCTGGAGGCCTGGCTGACGCAGGTCAAGCCTGATTGTATTTGCGTGCAAGAGGTTAAAGCGCAGGCGGTGGATGTGCAAGGCCGCTTTGAAGAATTGGCGGGGCTCAAGGGCTACTTTCATTTCGCTGAAAAGAAGGGCTACTCCGGTGTGGGTGTCTACTCTCGCCAAGAGCCCAGCGACGTGATCGTGGGCCACAACTCCCCCGAGTTTGATTCGGAGGGGCGTTATGTCGAATTGCGCTTTGACACCCCGACGCTTAAAAAATCCATCATCAGTTGTTACTTTCCCAGTGGCTCCTCCGGCGACGAGCGTCAGCAGGCCAAGTTCCGGTTTCTGGCCGAGTTGTACCCGCACCTGACGCAACTCAAGGCCGGGCGTGAATTCATTTTGTGTGGCGACGTGAACATCGCGCACCAGGAAATTGACTTGAAGAACTGGAAAGGCAACCGCAAAAACTCCGGCTTTTTGCCAGAAGAGCGCGCTTGGATGACGCAGTTGCTGAACGAGGCCGGGTTGGTGGACGTGTACCGGCAACTGCAACCCACCGCCACCGACGCGGCCTACACCTGGTGGAGCAACCGGGGCCAGGCCTACGCCAAGAATGTGGGCTGGCGTCTGGACTACCACCTGGCCACCCCGGCCTTGGCCGCCACGGCGCAAACTGAGTCCATCTACAAAGGCGAAAAGTTTTCAGACCACGCGCCGATCACGATTGAATACGCTATTTAATAAATAGCTACTTACGCAATGAATACGTGGGCTAGAGGCTTAAAAGACTTATAAATTATGTTGAACTACAAAACCATCCCCGTGACCGCTTTTCTGCAAAACTGCTCCCTCCTCTGGTGCGATGAGACGATGGAGGCGGCCGTCATCGACCCCGGTGGCGATCTTGATGTGCTGTTGGCTGAAGTCGATCGCTTGGGCTTGAAGCTCACTCAGATCTGGCAAACCCATGCCCATATTGACCATGCGGGTGGTACTGCCGAGTTGGCGGAAAAGCTCAGTCTGCCCATCATCGGACCGCACCCGGCAGACCAGTTCTGGATTGATGGCCTGCCCGAGCAAAGCAAGATGTTTGGGTTTCCCCATTCGGAGGCGTTCACGCCCACGCGCTGGTTGTTTGACGGCGACAAAGTCACAGTGGGCCGCTGCACGTTAGATGTGCGCCACTGTCCGGGGCACACCCCCGGCCATGTCGTGTTTCACTCTCCGGAGATCGGACGGGCTTTTGTAGGTGATGTGCTGTTTGCCGGGGCCATTGGGCGCAGTGATTTCCCCCAAGGTGACTACGACACCCTGATTGACAGCATCGTTACCCGCCTGTGGCCGATGGGCGATGAGACGGTTTTTATTTCAGGACACGGACCAGAAAGCACGTTTGGGCGCGAGCGCAAAACCAACCCGTATGTGGGTGGCACCTGAGGATCTGAGCGGTTCCAAAAAAGCGCCATGCGACCCCGGGTAAGTTTATTTCGCAAGTTTTTCATAAATCAAAAGTTTTAATGAATTTTCAATTGAATTGCTTCTAGCCTGTGTGTATCCTTTTGCTCTTGCCATGGAGTGCCCTCGTTGAAAAGTTTGTTGACAGTTTTGATGTCTTTGCTGGCCACACTGTTAGGTGTGCGGGCGATGGCCGCGCCTGCAGCGCCATTCACCGCCAGTCCGGCCGTGGCGTTTTATTACGGGGCCAATCCGCCCTGGAGTGAATTGCAGGCATTTGATCTGGTGGTGGTCGACCCCGGCCATGTGCCCGACCCGAAGCTGCCCGCCCTGACCCACACGAGGTTGGCCGCCTACGTGGCGCTGGGCGAGGTGCAGCCTTCGCGTCCCTATGCCGACAGCATTCCCAAGGCCTGGTTGCGTGGCGAAAACAAGGACTGGGGCAGCCGCCTAATCGATCAGACCCAGCCCGAGTGGCCCCGGTTTTTTACAGACAAACTCATCAAGCCCTTGTGGGACAGCGGCTACCGAACGTTTTTTCTCGATACGCTGGATTCCTACCAGTTGTTTGCCAAAACCCCTGAAGAACGAGCGCGGCAGGAAACCGGCATGGTGGCCGTGATTCAGGCCGTCAAGAAAAGCTACCCCGAGGCCCGGCTCATATTCAACCGTGGCTTTGAAATCTTGCCCCGCACCTACACCTGGGTGGAGTCGGTGGTGGCAGAGTCTCTTTTTCAAGGCTACGACGCCGGAAAAGGCCGTTACACCACGGTTTCTGAAGCTGATCGGACCTGGCTGCTGGGTCAGTTGAAGCGGGTGCGTGACGAATTTCATTTGCCAGTGATGGCGATTGATTACGTACCCTCGGCCCAACGCGACCTGGCCCGTGAAACCGCCCGGCGCATCATGGATCTGGGTATCACGCCTTGGGTTGCCACGCCGGATCTCGCCACGCTGGGGGTGGGTGCGATTGAAGTCATGCCGCGAAAAGTGCTGGTGGTGCATAGCCCCTTGCAGGATGAATATGAGTTGTCTACGATCGATTCAGCCCGTTTGATCGCAACGCCACTCAATTACCTGGGTTACTTGCCTGAGTATTTGGACCCCCATCATTTGCCAGAATATTCTCTTGCGGGGCGCTATGCCGGCGTGGTGCTTTGGCTGACCAAGGAAACAGAAGCCAGCGAGCGCCAAAAGCTGATCACATGGCTTGGGAAACAAGCCGAGGGAAAAGTACCTTTTGCACTGATCAACCCGTCAAATCTGCTGCTTGACAGCGCGCTTGGAAAAACACTGGGCTTGAAACTCAGGTATCCGCCCGCGTCGTCTACACCAGTTTCTATTGTCCAGCAGGATGCCCTCCTGGGCTTCGAGCGAGTACCCCGCCACGAGTTGGATGATTTTTTATCACTCTCTTTATCTCAGGGGCGGCCCTTGCTGACCCTCAAGCGAGGAGTTGATCAACATGTCGCTGCCGCATTGATGCCTTGGGGTGGTTACGTCATGTCGCCGTATGCCGTTGTAACTTTGCCCGGAGATGCAGGAAATAGGTGGGTGATTGATCCGTTTGGTTTTTTGCGGCAGGCTTTGCAATTGCCCGTCATGCCCGTGCCAGACGTCACTACCGAGGTCGGGCGTCGAATGCTGATGGTTCACATGGATGGCGATGGATTCATCAGTCGATCTGAATTGCCCGGCAACCCGATTGCGGGTGAAATGGTGCGTGACCGGGTTGTCAATAAGTACCCGCTGCCCATGACGATTTCGGTGATTGAAGCGGAACTATCGCCCAAGGGTTTGTACCCCAGCATGTCCAGCTTGGCCGAAAAGGTGGCGCAGGATATCTTTCGGGCGCCCAACGTGGCCCTTGCTTCGCACAGTTACTCGCATCCCTTTATTTGGCGCAAAGTGGGCTCAACAGAGGGCAGTGAAGGCTACAACCTGCGTCTGCCGGGTTACAAATTTGACCTTCAGCGGGAAATCGAAGGCTCGATTCGTTACATCGAAGAACGGCTCGCGCCCCCAGGCAAAAAGGTGGACATGTTTTTCTGGACCGGAGATTGCGTGCCTGGCAGCGATGCACTGGCGCTGACGCGCAAGCTGGGTGTGTTGAACATGAACGGCGGTGACACCGTCGCAACCCTTTCACAGCCTACCGTCACCGAGGTTGAAGGGCTGGGCCTGCCCCGTGCGGGTGGTTTTCAGGTTTTTGCCCCCAATCAGAATGAGAACGTCTATACCAATGAGTGGAAAGGGCCGTTTTATGGGTTTGAGCGCGTGATCGAGACGTTTGAATTCACAGAGTTACCGCGCCGACTCAAACCGATTGATATTTACTTTCATACCTACATCACGACCAAGCATGCGGGCATGAAATCGCTGGACAAAGTATTTGCCTATGCCCTGGCACAGGAAACAACGCCTGTATTTGTGTCCGAGTACGCCCGCAAAGTGCTTGATTTTCAACAGTTGGCCATTGCCCGAACCCCGCTGGGATGGCGGGTGCGTGGTGCAGTTGACCTGCGCACCTTGCGTTTGCCGGTTGCCATGGGTTTTCCTGATGTGCAAAAAAGCCAGGCCGTTGCAGGCTTCAGCGACGGGCAAGGTGAGCGCTACGTTCACTTAAGTGGGGATTCCGCTGAATTGGTGCTGCGCCCCACCGAGTCCACAGGGCCCCGGTTGGTATCGGCCAATGCCCGGGTGGAAAGCTTTACAGCGACCTCTGAGGGGTTGAAGTGGCAGCTTGACGGCCACGTTCCACTCAAGTTCACGCTAGCCAATGCCGAAACTTGTCGTATCCGCATTGGCGGCAAAGATATTTCCCCTGCCCGGCGTGCTGCCGGTTTGTCTTACTACGAAATCAAATCCCATGTTGCCAGACCGCTCGAAGCGATATGCCGGCATTGACGGAGCTATTCCCCGTCTTAGCCTGGCATTGAACTGGCAGCTCGCTTTGGTCGCGCTGCTGGTGCTGGCTTTGCTGGCCGTTATTTTCCCGCGTAAAGCGCTGGTTGAAAAGCTATATGCCCAGGAAACCCTGGACGATCTCACGCTGTCCTACATCCGAAACCTGTACCGGGCGGATGCCAATAATGCGGATGCCGCCATCCTGCTTACCAAGTCGCAGCAAAACGTGTTGGACATTGAGTCGATGGAAGCGCGGCTCTTGCCTTTGATCATCACGGGTGATTCACGGCAACGTACCGAAGCCAGGTTCATGATGAGTAGAGCCTATGACAAGGCGTTGGCCGCTAATCCGGATGCCTTGGAGCGAAAACGTCTCAGGGAGCAACTGACCGATATGTTGCAGAAAGCAGCCCAGGAAAAAATCCCGGAATCGCTGGCGCGCCATTTTGCGTCTTCTTCCTTTGAGTTGAGTTTGCCGGCCCTGGGACTTGAGTTCTTGCATCAAGCGCACGAAGTGATGACGGCCGTAGCCCTTGAACAATACGGTACAGATGCTCTCGCCAGAAGGCAGTACGGCTTGGCTGCCGAGTATTTTTTGATGGCGCGGGATCTGGCCGTGAACCTTGACGACTCAAGACGCTTATTCCAGAAAGGTGTGGGGGCATTGATGGCTGCCAGTCGTTTCCAGCAAGCCCTGGTGGCGGCGAACCAGCATCTGGGGAATTTGGAAAACGACTCGGTTACGCTGCGCTACCTGGCACGTACTGCCTTGGCTGCGGGCGATCCGGCGCAGGCGGCAGGCTATGCGCGCAAGTTGGTTTTCATGAATCAAAAGCCGGGGCGCGCACCATGAAAACCAAGCGACTTCTGACCGTCCTGTTTAGCGCCGTTTGTTTATCCGCGCTGGCGGTTGACATCCCTAAGGTGGGGAAGTATGACTACGCGCAGCCAACCGATTCGTCGCCTTCGCCGCAAATAGCCCAACCCGTACCTATGTCGCGAATGCCTTTCGCTACGCTGAGCCCGACTTCCCCCGGTGCGAATGAACTCGACGTGTTGCGTCCCTTCAATCAAAACGATTTTGCATTGGCATATGACGTACTGCTGGGCAGTGGTGACCTGCGACACGCCTTTAAAGTGGCGAGCCAGGCTGTGCAGCACGTGCCCAAAGACCGTGCCTGGCGGCGCAAGCTGGCCCATGTGGCCGAATGGACTCAGCGCCCAGTGGTGGCCGTCGAGCAATGGCGCGCACTGTTTCTGATGGGTGACCACTCTGACGAGACGATCACGGCGTTGATTCGCCTGGCCTCGTTACTGGAGGATCAATCTGTCGTTCTGCAAGCGTGGGCCGTTCGGGCAAAAACCACGTCACTCACTGACGCGCAGTGGGAAGATATTTTTGACCTTTACGAAAGCATCGTGGAGCCGGCCCAGGGCTCGCGTTTCTTTGAAGCGCAGTTCCAGCAAAAAGGAATTCCCTTGCTGCTGGAATACGCAGCGAGGCTGGCGGAGAACGCCGGTGAGGACGAGCGGGCCGGTGCCTTGTTTGCACAGCGGACCCCCATGGCCCCTTTTTCGATGGACATGGTGCTGCGCGCGGTAGTGATTTTGATTCGTCGGGATCACATGGCCGAGGCCCTTGTCCTGATGCAATCCCAGGAAAGTCAAGTGCCCGCCGATGCCGCGGAGTTCTGGCGACTGTTGAGCCAGATTGCCTGGGAGTTGCGTGATTACGATGCCGCGCAAGCGGCCTACCAGCGCTATACCCAGACGCAAGAGGCCACCGCGGCCGATTGGTCTCGGCTGGTATTTCTGGTAAGGCAAAAACACCCAGTGCAAGCTGCCGGGTTGGCGCTGGAGGCGTACCGACGTTATGGGGCGCTTGACCAGTTGGTGCTGGGTCTGGGTATTTACGCCGAGATCAACGACTCCCCAGCATTGGCCCGGGTTTTCAAGTCAATGAACGCCGAAGAGCGGGCCAAGGCGGAAGAAGAAGTACGGTTTTTACTGATTCGCGCCCAGTTTCAGCAGCGTCAGAAAAAGCCGGACCTGGCTTGGAATGATTTGCGCCGCGCATTGCAAAAAAATCCGGCTGACAACGAAGTCGTTTTGGCTTCGCTCTGGTTTTTGATTGATGAACAACGCGTCGTTGAATTGTCCTCGGCCCTGCAACGCTATGCGCCTCAGGCCGCCAAAGATCCGGCCTACTGGTTGGCCTTCGCGGCCGCCAACCAGGTGTTGGATCGGCACCGCATAGCGGCCACTTGGTACGCCCGGGAAATCGGGCGTGCTTCGGAAGATCCACTGGTGTTGCTCAATTACGCCGATGCACTGGAACGCAGTCAGCAGGCGGGCATGGCCGAGCGGGTACGCCTGCATGCCTGGCTGAGCCTCAAGCAAAAATTCCCACAAGCCCAGAATTTGCAAAAACTGGGAAAAAACCCGGAGTTGCTGGCCATGGTTCGACTCGCCTTGCTCAATCAGCCGGGGGACCCTGGCCTGCAGTTGGTGCGCCAGTTGTCCAGCCAGTTGAGGGGGGGCGCGACCGATCCGTCCGACGATGGCCAAACGGCAACACTGGTGCTGGGCTGGGCAATCGTCAAGGAACAATTTGCCAGCGCCCGGGCCTGGATGTGGTTGCGCTTTGCGCGCCAAAGCCAGACGGCGCCGCCCTTGTGGGCTGACTCGCAGGTGGCCTTGCAATTGGGTGAGACATCCACCATGAGCCGTTTGCTGCGCAAAAATAGCGAAGGCTTGCCTATTTACAACCGGTATGACACCGCCTATGCGCTGGGTCATGTCAAGCAAGCCCAGGACGTCGCGTTCAAGGGCATGGAAGCTCAGAACGACGATGAGTCCCTGCATGACCGTTATCGCCAGCACATTCCCCTCCAGGCCAATTACATTCAATTGCGCGCTGTCACGGAAGAGTTGGGGTCTGTAGAAAACCAGAATGTCCGTATGGGCCCGGTGGTCAGTCAAGGTCTGCAGTGGGAGACGCGGTTGGTCATTCGCCCCAAGTTGCACGTCATTCTGGGTGGCGCCCGCATGGGGCAGTCCAGCGATGAATCGAGTCCTGCGACGCCTGCTAATCCGATCGCCACGTGGGCCGCGCCGCAAGCTGATCATCTCAAGAGCGTGGAGGTTCGCTGGATGGGCGATCGAGCTGAGAGCAGTTTGACTATTTTCAGGCGTGAGGAATTGCAGGGCACCAACGGCTTGCGTATGAGTCAGAGTCTGCAATGGAACAGTCGCATCAACCTGGAAGCCGGGTTGGATTACCACACGGACTCGACCCTCAGCCTGCCCCTGCAGGTCTTTGGCTATGAAAATGCGGTGCACGCCAGCCTGAACTACACCTTGGGAAAACGGGAATACCTTCGGATTGCGCCGCGTGCCAGCCGCTACTACACCCAGTGGGGTGACTACCTCGGCAGTGGTCGCGCGCTAGACCTGGAAGCCGGGTACCGCCTTCGCACCGAGTACCCGGACTGGCGCGTGCGGGCCTTTGCCAACTACCAGCGCTCTTCGCATGAAGGTACTCTGAGCGAAGCCTCCAAAGCGGCATTGCCGCAATCGGTGCGGGATGCCATTGCCAATGATGCCTTTGATCCTGTGGCGTTTTTTATCCCTGAAGGCAGCACTAACTGGGGCGCCTGTGTCAGCATGGGGGAAAACCTGGCGGGTCAAAATATGCAGACTGTTTACAGCCGCGCCTGGCGGCCGTTTGGGGATTTTTGCCTCAGTCACAATACCGCCGGCACCGAGGGTTACACCGGCATTCTGGGCATGGCAGGATCTCTGACCGGTGAAGATCACCTGTCCGTGACCCTGCAAAAAAACAGTGAGGGGATTGTGGCTGGCAGCAGCATGACCCGCTCATTGGCGATTCGTTACCGACATTACTTTTAGGAAGACCACATCATGAAGCCACTAAAAAACCTACTGCTCGGCCTGGCTGTTCTCCTGCTGGCTGGGTGCTCAACCACCATTCAGTCCAGCGCCGACATCGAGACCCTTGATGCGCAAGCCAAGTGGGCCTTGCTGCCGTTGGCCAACAATACCGACACGCCCCAAGCTGCGCTATCGGCTGAGGCCATGCTGGAGCACCAGTTGCGTCGCCGTGGCATCAACACCTTGCAGCACTACCCCGCCCTGCTGTCGCGTGACAGTCTGTTCGAGCCGACCGAGCGCAAGATCAGTGACGATGCTCAAAAGTGGGCCCGCGAGCAAGGCGCCCGCTTTGCCGTGACCGGCAGCGTGGAGGAGTGGCGCTATAAAACCGGCATCGATGGCGAGCCGGCTGCTGGCGTTACGCTGAAAGTTATCGATCTGAGCAACGACCGCGTGGTGTGGAGTGGTTCAGGTGCCAAAAGCGGATGGAGTCGTGAAGCGCTGTCCGGCGTTGCCCAAACCTTGTTTGAGAAACTGTTGACTACGCTTCCATTGGCCAATGGCAAAGTGATCGTTCCATAATTTCCCATGACACGTTCCGATTTTTCAGGGTTCCTCAAACGGCTGACTGGGGCGCAAGTGCTGGCACCTGATCAGATTGATGCCCGTGCCAAGTGGCTGGAGGTAGCCCTCATTCCGATGTTGGCGATTGGTCTGGCCTGGCTGGCCAGTCCGGCCGACCCGATGCTGGCGTCGACCCTGTTTCCCTGGTTGTGGTTTGCGCCCGTTTTGGTGGCGTTGCGCTACGGCGTGATGCCGGGCTTGCTGGCCAGCATTCCCTTGCTGCTCAACGGCTTGCTGGCCAACCATTGGGGCTTGACGGGCAAGGATTTTGCGCCTGAGTATTTTTTTGGCGGGGGCTTGCTGGTGCTGGTGTGCGGGGAGTTCAGTGATGTCTGGCGGGATCGTAATTTGCGCATGGAGGAAACTTACCTGTATGTGACCGAGCGCTTGTCCCGGCTCACCAAACGGCACCTGCTGTTGAACCTGTCCCATGATCGACTGGAGCAGGAAATGCTGGCCCGTCCGGGTTCCTTGCGGGATGCATTGGCACGCCTGCGTTTGATTGCTATCGAGGGCAATCCCACTGCGTTGCCCATGCCGGGGGCGACTGGCTTGTTGCAGTTGCTGTCCCAGTACGTCAATATTGAATCGGCGACCCTGTACACCCTCAAGCCTCAAGGTTTGAACACGGTGCTGGGCGAGCGGGTGGCGAGCCTGGGCGAGGCCGTCGACCTTGCCCCGGATGATGAATTGCTGCTGTTGGCGATTGAGTCCTGCAGCCTGGCACACATCGCCAGCCGGGAGGTTAGTCTGGAGCGCCAGAGCCAGCACCTGGTGGTGGCACCGCTGCTGGCCGGTGACGACACCTTGGTCGGCGTGCTGGTGGTGACCCGAATGCCATTTTTCTCACTCAATGTCGAAAATCTGCAGATGATGTCGGCCATCCTGGCTTACTACGCCGACAACCTGCGGCATGCCCCGGGCGTGCACCTGCTGCAGCAGCGCTTGCCGACCATTCCAGCCTTGTTTGCTGAAGAATTTGTCCGCATGATTTTGATGCAGAAAAAAATCGGGATTCCCAGTCACATTGTGGTCATGACCTTCAATGGGCCACAGCGTGAAGAAATCCCGGGGGAGTTCTTGCGCATCAAGCGCGGTATAGACCTGTATTGGCAAACGCAGGTTAACGGCAAACCGGTGATTGCGGTGCTAATGCCGTTTGCCTCGTCATCGACCAAGGACGGTTTTTTGCTGCGTATCGAATCCTGGTTGCAAGGCCGTTTTGGTGGCAACTTTGACACCTTGGGCATTCATTTACGTGCCATCGATTTCGCTCAGGAAGACCCGCAGCAAGCGTTAGCTGGGGTCATTCTGGGATGAACGACTTATGAATGCCTTCTATTGGGCCTGGGGTGCGGTGCTGGCCGACCTCGGAATTTTTTTCAGCCCCTGGATGTTTTCCAGCAGCATCACGATTTTTGTGGGCGTTTTGACCGCGCATGCGATGGCTTGTGCGGTAGTGGCGTTCTGCTGTTATGTCTTGATGCCAGCCCGTTTTCAGCAGCCACGTGTTGTGGTGTGGTTCCTTTTGTTTGATTTCGCATTCATTGCACCCGTGATAGGCGCCCTTGGCTTGCTGTTCATGACGCGAGCCACCCTGCGCCAAACTGCCGATAGATCGTCAATAGCGGTGCCGGTCTCTGTGAGTTTGCCGGTGTACGACGTTCAGGGTAAAGACAATAGCCGCAGCGGGCAGGGCGCCATTCGGTCGCGACTGGGCGCTAATGTCCCGAGCGAGGTGCGCATGCAGTCCCTGCTCACCTTGCAGGCGGTGCCCAATCGGGTCTCCAATCCGATCCTGGAAGAGTTGCTGGGCGACAGTACCGATGACGTTCGACTGGTGGCCTTCGGCATGCTCGATGCCGAGGAAAAGAAGCTGTCCGTGCATATCCAGCATGAGCGTGAAATCCTGACCCATGCGCTGACCCCCGAGCAGCACTACGCCTGCTTGCGTCACCTAGCCGAGTTGCATTGGGAGCTGATTTACGCCTCGCTAGCCCAGGGTGAACTGCGCAACCACATCCTGGGACAGGCCCGCCAATACCTCGTCGCAGCGCTTGATCTGGGGCTGCCACCTCAATCGGGACCGATGTTCCTTAAAGGCCGCATTTTGCTGGCCCAAGGCGAGGTCGATGCTGCCGACGCCGCCATCAAGGCAGCGCTGGCCTTGGGTCAGCCGCAAATCTCGGCCTTGCCGTACCTGGCTGAAATAGCCTTCAAACGTCACGAGTTCGCCCAGGTGAAGCTGTACATGCAACAACTCGTCGAGCTCAATGTGTCCTCCAAAACACGCGCCATTGCAGATTTCTGGACCGGCCGAGACCAAGTGAGTAATTTCAGTGACCGCAGATACCTCCCCCACATCTAAACCCGTTTTCCCACGCGCTGACAGCGTGGATGTGATGCTCCTGCTCGAAGGAACTTTTCCTTTCGTGGCCGGCGGGGTATCGAGCTGGGTCAATCAAATCATCCGCGGGTTTCCGGAGGTCCGGTTTGGCGCTATTTTTCTGGGAAGCCGTCCCGAAGACTATGGCGACATGCGATACGCTTTGCCTGACAACCTGGTGCATCTGGAAGCGACTTATCTTTATGAGCCTCAGGACAACCCCCCGGTGATGCCAGTGCATGCTGCACCCGAAACCATGCCCATGGTGGAGTGTGTGCACAAGCTGTTCGAGACCGACATGAAGCACCCTGATTGCGCGGAACTGTTCGCAGGTTTGATGGATGAGGCCGGGCCCGATGGCAAGGTCAGCCACGAGGTGTTTCTCTACAGTCCGGAGTCTTGGGAATTTATCAAGAAAAGTTACCGCAGTCGCTGCACGGACCCGTCGTTTGTTGATTATTTCTGGACCGTTCGCCACATGCACACACCTTTCTGGCGGTTGCGCGAAGTGGCGGTTCGCTGCCCGCAGGCTCGCATCTACCACGCGGTTTCCACGGGTTACGCCGGTATCCTTGGGGTGCTACTGAAGCACCGCAACAAGCGCCCCTTTATCCTGAGCGAGCACGGTATTTACGTCAAGGAACGCAAGATTGACCTCTATCAGGCTCAGTGGCTCAAGGACAACCGCAGCGTATTTGAGCGTGACCCCTCGCGGGTGAGTTATTTCCGACAGTTGTGGATTCGTTTCTTTGAGCATCTGGGCTATGTCACTTACCAGGCGGCCGATGACATCGTGGCTTTGTACGAGGCCAACCGACAGCGACAACTGCTGGATGGCGCACCCATGGAGCGCACCTCCAACATCCCCAACGGCATTGATATTCAACGCTTCGCCCCCTTGCGCGCGCAGCGGTCGGCCCTGCCACCGCCGGTGTTGTGCCTGATTGGCCGCGTGGTGCCGATCAAGGACATCAAAACCTTCATTCGCGCCATGCGCACGGTGACCAATCATTTACCGGAGGCCGAGGCCTGGATTGCCGGCCCCGAAGATGAATCGCCCGAGTACGCCAATGAATGCCGTGAGCTTGCACATCAACTCGGTCTGGGCGATAAGGTAAAGTTTTTGGGCTTCCAGAAACTCACTGAGTTGCTGCCCAAAGTGGGGTTGGTGGTGCTGAGTTCCATTAGCGAAGCGTTGCCGCTGGTCATTCTGGAGGGCTACGCCGCCGGCGTGCCGACACTCTCGACCGATGTGGGTTCTTGCCGTCAGTTGGTCTTTGGTCTGCCGGGTGAGGACGAGGCCATCGGGGCGTCCGGCCAAGTGGTCCGCATCGCCGACCCCGAGGCGCTGGGGCAGGCCGCGCTGGCTCTGCTCACGAACCCGCAGGCGTGGCAGCATGCCAGTGAAGCGGCGGTCAAACGGGTTGAAAAATACTACTCCCAGGACATGATGTTCGAGCGCTATGGTGCACTTTACGAGAAGAATTTCAAATGGCAGGCATAGGCTTCGAACTGCGCAAACTGCTCAAGAAGCAGACCTATGCCGGTCTGATTCAGGCCTATGCCTTTGCCGGCATCATCAGCTCTGGTCCTTGGGTGTTGTCCATCGTAGGCATCATGCTGATTGGTCTGTTCAGTCTGGGTGTGGTGTTCCCCAAAATTGCGATTGCCCAGTTTCAGGTGACTGTGACCTATCTGTTTCTGATCTCGCTGATCCTGACCGGATTCGTCCAGTTGTCGTTCACGCGCTTTGTCGCCGACCGCACTTTTGCCAAGGACGAAGCGGCCATACTGCCCAACTTCAATGGGTTGATTCTGGCGGCTGTCAGCCTGAGTATTGTGCTGGCTTTGCCGTTTGTGGCCTTCATGTTTCCCGAACAAACGGTGCTGTACCGCTTGCTGTTTGTGATGGGCCTGGCGGTGATGTCGGCGATCTGGATTGCCACTGTGTTTCTCACCGGCATGAAACACTACCGTGCCATTGTGTTGATTTTCTTTCTGGGCTACAGCGCCACGCTCTTGCTGGCGCTGCTGTTTCAGCGCTCGCTTGGCATGGAGGGCTTGCTGCTCGGATTTGTGCTGGGCCATTACCTGCTGCTGATGGGCATGATCTGGCTGGTGTATCGCAACTACCACTCGGATCGCATCATTGCGTTTGACATCTGGCAGCCCGGTGCCATGTACATCAGCCTGATGGCGGCGGGCTTCCTGTTCAATCTGGGTGCCTGGGTCGACAAGCTCATGTTCTGGTACTACCCCAGCACCGGCCAGGCCGTGATTGGCCCGCTGCATGCGTCGGTGATTTACGACTTTCCTATCTTTTTATCCTATCTGTCGGTCATCCCCGGCATGGCAATTTTCCTGGTTCGGATTGAAACCGACTTTGTCGAGTACTACGTCAAGTTCTACGACGCAGTGCGCGAAGGCGCCACCCTTGACTACATCGAGCGCATGCGAAACCACATGGTGTACCACGTGCAGCGCGGCCTTTTTGATATTGCCAAAATCCAGGGCATTGCTGTGCTGATCACCATTGCGCTGGGCGGGGTTTTGCTGGAATGGATCGGCATCTCAAGTTTGTATTTGCCGCTGCTCTACGTTTTGGTGGTGGGTGCCGCCCTGCAGGTGGTGTTGCTTGGCATTCTGAACGTGTTGTTTTATCTGGACCAGCGCCGCGCTGTGGTGCTGCTGACGGCCACCTTGCCGTTGACCAATATGCTGTTCACTGCCATTTCATTGAAGCTGGGCGCGGCTTGGTTTGGCTACGGTTTCGCTCTGGCCATGCTGGTCACTGTGCTGCTCGGTATCTGGGTCTTGAACAGAAAACTCGATGCGCTGGAATACCAGACCTTCATGCTTCAATAGTCCCGCCGAGGATTTTTTTGGCAGCTATTAAACGCTATATATTTAATAGCTGCTATCGCAGGTGGCACATGGGCTAGAGCCCTAAAATGCTTGAAGGTTTCGGGGGTCAGTTTTTTTGGATCGCTCATACAAGGGCATCACTTTGGGTAAATTCAGCTCGATGTCGGCAATCCGTGAGGTGCCAGACGGGTGGGTGGAGAGCCACTGCGGTGGCGCACCTTGGCTGGCGGCGCCCATTTTTTGCCACAAGGTGATGCCGGCCCGAGGGTCGTAACCGGCGCGAGCCGCGAGCTCCATGCCCACCAGATCAGCTTCGGATTCATCACTGCGGCTGAACTGTAGCGTGAGCAACTGGGCGCCATAGTTGGTCACGGTCTGGCCGAGTTGGCCCAAGCCGAACATCTGCCCGATCAGGTTGGCACCAATGCCGGTGGCGGCGTTTTTGCCCATGCGTTCGCGGGCATGTTCGCGCAGGGCGTGGGCCACTTCATGGCCCATCACCATCGCCACTTCGTCGTCGGTGAGCTTGAGTTGCTCCAGGATGCCGCTGTAAAACGCTATTTTCCCGCCCGGCATGCAAAACGCATTGATCTGTTTGCTGCCAATCAGGTTGACTTCCCAGCGCCAGTCCTTGGCGCGCGGGTTCCATTCAACCGCAAACGGAATAATTTTTTGGGCAATACTGCGCAACCGCCGCACTTGGGGGTTGTCTTTGCCACCCAGCGCGTTTTTAGAGGCAGCCTCCTTCAGCATTTGCGCATATTGCTGGACCGACGAACTCTCCACTGTCTCGGCCGGCACCAGCTTGCTGAAGGCCGAATTACCGCCCACATCGACGCCATCACGCGCCATCGCCACCGGAAAAGCGGCGGGTGACAGGGCCAGCAAAAGCGCCAGACTCCGCAGGGTCAATACGCGCGGCAAGTACCGCGAAAAGGGTTGGATGATGTTCATGATCTGACATAAATAGGAGAAGGTCAGCGCGTATTATTCCCGGATGACTTCAAGTGCGACCGATGCCCCCCTAATCAAGCCCTCGTGGCTAGCAACTTTCAAGGTTTACCTGGAGCCGCCCACGCTACGGATGCTGCTGCTGGGGTTTTCTGCCGGGCTGCCTTTGTTGCTGGTGCTGGGCACCCTGAGTTTCTGGCTGCGTGAAGCTGGCATAGACCGCACCACCATTGGGTACTTGAGCTGGGTCGGGTTGGCCTACGCCTTCAAATGGGTCTGGGCGCCCCTGGTAGACCGGATGCCGATACCGTTGCTCACCCGTTGGCTGGGTCGTAGGCGCAGTTGGTTGCTGCTGGCACAACTCGCGGTCATGCTGGGCTTGGTTGCGATGTCCTTTAACGATCCTAAAGTGGCGCTTGAACCGGTGGTGTGGGGCGCTCTGGCGGTGGCGTTTGGATCAGCGACGCAAGACATTGCGCTGGATGCTTTTCGCATTGAATCGGCCGATGCCGACCGCCAGGCGGCGCTGGCAGCAGCGTACCAGACTGGCTACCGTTTGGCCATGATCTGGTCGGGCGCCGGGGTGTTGTGGATTGCGGCTTGGGCAGAAGTTGCAGGTGCTGCGAGTTACCAGCATGGGGCTTGGCAAACGGCGTACCTCGCCATGGCCGCTTCCATGCTGCTCGGCATGCTGACGGTGTTGTTGTCGCCTGAACCGATGCGCCGCCCGATGCCAGCGGCCAAAAATGCAGCCGAATGGCTGCAAGGCGCCTTGATTGATCCGTTTGCCGACTTTTTGCGTCGCTATGGCAAGCAGGCGTTGCTGATTCTGGCGTTGATTGCCATTTACCGCATCAGCGATGTCGTGATGGGCATCATGGCCAACCCGTTTTATGTTGACATGGGCTACACCAAGGATGAAGTGGCCACTGTCACCAAGATTTACGGCGTGCTCATGACCCTGGCGGGTGCGTTTGTGGGCGGTGTGTTGTCGATGCGATTGGGGGTGATGCGCGTGTTGATGTTGGGTGCTGTTCTGAGCGCGGCCAGCAACCTTCTATTTGCCTGGCTGGGGGGGCGTGGCCATGATGTCACGTCGCTAATTTTTGTAATTTCGGCAGATAACCTCTCCAGCGGGATTGCCTCTGCCGCGTTCATCGCCTATCTATCAAGCTTGACAAATGTCAACTACTCTGCAACGCAGTACGCGATATTCAGCTCTATGATGCTGCTGGCTCCCAAATTTTTGGCGGGCTACTCAGGTCGCTATGTTGACGCTTTCGGTTATCAATATTTCTTCGTTGCCACCGCCTTGCTGGGCGTGCCGGTTCTGGTGCTGGTTTGGCTGGCTTCCCGTGCCAGGCCGCCCTTGAAGTAGCCCTGGTGATTCACTCGACCTACCCACCTCTGTCTCATGAAAAACACAAAAAATTCCCATTCACCTGCGTTTTGGCTTGGTGAGACAGATGTCTGGTTGCTGGCAGAAGGTCGGCATTTAAGGCCTTGGGAGAAACTGGGCGCGCATCCCTGCGAATTGGGTGGTGTTGTTGGCACCGCGTTTGCCGTTTGGGCCCCCAACGCCCGCCAGGTCAGCGTTATAGGCGACTTTAACCACTGGGACCCCCAAATGCATGCCATGCAGCATCGCATGGAATGTGGCGCCTGGGAGGTGTTTGTTCCCGGTGTGGGCGAAGGCGCTTTGTACAAATTTGCAATGGTCGGGGCCGACGGGGTGTCAGTTCATAAGATCGATCCGTATGCCCTGCGTACCGAGCCGGGCACCGGCCACGCCTGCATCGTGATGGCGCTGCCCGAGCCGGTGTTGTTGCCGCCCGGCCAGCGAGCCAGTGCCAACGCCTTGAAAGGCCCGATGTCCATTTATGAGGTGCATGTGGGCTCTTGGCGGCGCCCTCATGGGCAGCTGACAGATTGGGATGAGCTGGCCCGCACTTTGGTGCCCTATGTGGTGGAGATGGGCTTTACCCATATCGAACTCATGCCGATCAACGAGCACCCGTTTTATGCGTCGTGGGGTTACCAGCCGACCGGCTTGTATGCACCCACCTCTCGTTATGGCTCACCTGAATCTTTTCGTCAGTTTGTAGCGACAGCCCACGCGGCTGGCTTGCAAGTGTTGCTGGACTGGGTGCCAGCCCATTTTCCAGCCGATGCCGATGCCCTCGCCCGATTCGATGGGACGGCCCAGTTTGAACATCAAGACCCGCGTGAAGGGTTTCATTGCGACTGGAACACGCTGATCTACAACTTCAGCCGCCATGAAGTGCAGAATTTTCTGGTGGGCAATGCCTTGTTCTGGATCGAACGTTATGGCATTGACGGGTTGCGGGTGGACGCGGTGGCGTCCATGTTGTACCGAGACTACAGCCGAGCTGATGGTGAATGGGTTCCCAATAAAGATGGTGGCCGCGAAAATTACGAGGCCATCAATTTTTTGCGCGAGGTGAACCGGGTCATTGGTGTCGAAGCCCCGGGCGCCATCACGTTGGCCGAAGAATCTACCGCCTACCCTGGCGTCACGGCACCGCCCTGGATGAACGGGTTGGGGTTCAATTACAAGTGGAATCTGGGCTGGATGCACGACACCCTGGCCTATTTCGGGCAGGACCCGGTGCATCGACCCTATCACCATGATCGCATCAGTTTTGCCATGATGTATGCCTATAGCGAACATTACGTGCTGGCCTTGTCGCATGACGAAGTAGTTCACGGCAAGGGGTCCTTGTACGGCAAGATGTGGGGTGATTCTTGGCAAAAGCGCGCCAATCTGCGCGCTTTGTACGCCTTGATGTATGCCCACCCTGGTCGCAAGTTGCTGTTCATGGGGAGTGAGTTGGCGCAGGAGCGTGAATGGAATCACGACGCCGAACTCGATTGGGGCGTTCTGGATAATCCGGCCCACGCGGGTGTGAAACGACTGGTGCGCGACCTTAACCTGATCTACCGCACACACTCCGCCCTTTATGCAAAAGATGATGATCCCTCTGGGTTCCGGTGGATCGATGTGGAAGACCGGGCACAGTCGATTTTCAGTTTTGCGCGCTATGGCGTTTCGTTTCAGCAGCAAATTGTTGTGATCTGCAACATGACGCCGGTGGTCCGGCATGGTTACCGTGTGGGCGTGCCCCAAGGCGGTCGCTGGAAAGAGTTACTTAACAGTGATTTGAGTTGTTATGGCGGTAGCGGTGTCGTCAATGGGGATTCGGTGGCGTCTGAGCCGGTGTCTTGGCAAGGACACGCCCACTCGGTGGTCTTAAGCCTGCCGCCCTTGGGTGTGTTGTGGCTGTGTCCTGAGTCCGCTACATGACATTTGCCGCTACGCCACCGCAAACCTGGTTGAGCGAGCCGGGGCAGGCGTTTCCGCTGGGCGCCAGTTGCCTGACCGTGAAAGGCCGCGACGGGGTGAATTTTGCGGTCTTTTCGCGCCACGCTGAACAGATTGACATTTGTCTTTATGACGAACTGGGCGCTGTGGAGTTGGCCCGGGTTCCTTTGTTCAATGGCACCCAGGGCGTCTGGCACGGTTTTGTCGCTGGTCTTAGGGCCGGGCAGCTTTACGGCCTGCGCGCCCATGGGCCGTACCAACCGAATCGCGGGCAGCGTTTTAATCCGGCCAAGTTGCTGATCGATCCTTTTGCCCGGGCGCTGGTAGGAGACACCCAGCGTTTGTCGCTGGAACGGGATTACCTCGGACCGATGGATGGCCGGGCAGCAGTGCTGGACGCAGAGCCAGACCCCCACGACAACGCCGCCCGCATGCCCAAATCGCAGGTGGTGGACCTGAAAGCGGAGTTGTTGGCAGGTTCTCAGATGACGCCCGGCCCGCAAGTGCCGCTGGTAAACACCGTGCTGTATGAAGCCCATGTCAAAGGCCTGACCCAGCGCCATCCTGATGTGCCTCACGAGGTCCGTGGCAGTTATACCGGGCTGGTCAGCTCGCCGATGCTGGCGCATTACCAGCGGCTGGGCATCACCACGCTGTGCTTGTTGCCGGTACAGTTATTCATCACTGAAGCCCATCTGCTCAAAAAAGGCTTGCACAACTATTGGGGCTACAACACGCTGGGTTACTTCATCCCGGAGCCGCGCTACGCCAGCGGAACGTTCAGCGACGAGCGCAGCGAGTTTCGTCACATGGTGGAGCAGCTTCATCAGCAAGGTCTGGAAGTGGTGCTGGACGTGGTCTTTAACCACAGTGCCGAAAGCGATACTTTTGGACCCACCCTAAGCTGGCGCGGTCTGGATAACACCAGTTGGTATTCACTGGATGCCAACGGGCAGTACCATAATTTCAGTGGTTGCGGGAACAGTCTCAACCTGTCGCAACCCGGGGGCGTGCAACTGGTGATGGACAGCCTGCGCTGGTGGGTCCAAGCATTTGGCGTGGATGGTTTTCGCTTTGATCTCGCGACCTCGCTGGCTCGTGATCCGGTGCTTCAGCACGGTTTTCATCCAATGTCGGCGCTGCTGGTGGCCATCGGGCAAGACCCGGTACTGGCCGGGGTCAAGCTCATTGCCGAACCTTGGGATGTTGGTCCCAACGGCTACCAGCTCGGGCAGTTTCCGCCCCGGTGGCAAGAATGGAACGACCGCTTTCGGGATACCACCCGGGCTTTCTGGTTGGGGTTTGACAGCACGCGTGGTGACTTTGCCCGGCGGCTGACCGGCTCTAGCGACTTGCTCGGCCAGGGCGGGCGTAGCCCGTTGGCCAGCATCAACATGGTCACCGCGCATGACGGCATGACGCTGGCTGACCTGACCTCTTTCAGCCACAAGCACAACGCAATCAACGGGGAAGACAACCGCGACGGACACAACCACAACCTCAGCGCCAACGCAGGCATTGAAGGGCCCACATTAGACGCCAACGTGCTGGCGGTTAGGGGTCAATGGCGGCGAGCCTTGCTGAGCACCTTGTTCTGCTCGCAAGGCATTCCCCAGTTGCTAGCGGGTGATGAACTCGGGCATTCTCAGCAGGGCAACAACAATGCCTACTGCCAGGACAACGAGACCTCGTGGCTGGACTGGCCGGGCGCTGACACTGAATTGACCGAATTTGTGGCGGGATTGATTCACCTGCGACAAGACCACTCGGCCTTGCGCCATTCAAACTGGTTCACGCCGGGGACGATTTCATGGCACAGCCCGGCTGGGGCGGCGTTGACCATTGCCGAATGGGAAGACGACCACTTTCGAAGTTTTGCTTGTCTGATCGAGGTCGGCGACGAGGGCGCTGAAGCGACTGAGCGTTGGCTGCTGCTGTTTCACCCTTCTGCACAAGCGCTCGCTTTTACCTTGCCACCCGGAAACTGGACGCCTGTGCTGGACAGTTCGGCGGCGCGGGTCCTGCCTCAAAGCCAGTGGGCATCCGCGACAGCTTGCGCTGATCAACTTGTGATTCCCCCCCGTTCCCTGATCGGGCTTGTGCAGCCATTGGGCGCAATCCTTTTAACTTGAAAGACTCCACACTAATGTCCTTGGCCAACCCTTCTCTCCTGTCACAGCGTACCAGTGGTGTTTTACTGCACATCACCTCACTCCCCGGGGCTCATGGCTCGGGCGATCTTGGGATAGAGGCTTACCATTTTGTGGACTGGCTATTGACGGCTGGGCAGCGGCTCTGGCAAATCTTGCCGCTCACGCCGGTTGGGTTGGGAGACTCTCCGTACTACAGCCCGTCGACGTTTGCCGGCAACCCCTTATTGGTTGACCTCAATGACTTGGTGCGAAGCGGCTGGTTGGCACCCCAGCCAGATGGCGCGTTTGAGCCAGAACGTTGTGACTTTGAGCGCGTGGCACCTTACCGTATGGGACGTTTGAAGGAGGCATGGCAGGGGTTTTTGCTGAAAACGCAGCCTGCTGATTGGGCTGAGTTTGAGTCTTTTCGGGCTCAGCAATCCCATTGGCTGGAGGGTTACGCCCTGTTCATGGCCTTAGAAAAACGCCATGGCGCACCCTGGACCCAGTGGCCCACAGCACTGGCGCAAAGCGAGCCCAAGGCGCTGGCTGAGGCTGCTGCCGAGTGTGTGGATGACCTGGGGTTTTTCAGTTTTATCCAGTGGCGGTTCATGGTCCAGTGGCAGCGTTTAAGAGACTATGCACATGCACGTGGCGTCTATATAGTGGGTGACGCCCCCATTTTTGTAGCGCACCACAGTGCAGATGTTTGGGCTAATACTGACTTGTTTCAGTTGGATGCGCAGGGCGAGCCGATCGTGGTCGCAGGTGTGCCGCCTGATTACTTCAGCGAAACCGGACAGCGCTGGGGTAATCCTTTGTACCGTTGGGATGCCATGGCAGCAAATGGCTTTGCTTGGTGGAAGTCCCGCTTGGGGCATCTGCTGTCGATGGTGGATGTGGTTCGATTGGACCATTTCCGGGCCTTTGAGTCTTATTGGGAGATTCCAGCCAGTGAGCCCACGGCAGCCGCAGGTCATTGGCGTCAGGGCCCCGGCAAGCCTTTGTTTGATGCGCTTGCCACCGCTCGAGGTGTGCACCTAAGCGCTCCACTGCCCATCATTGCTGAAGATTTGGGCATCATCACCCACGAGGTGACCCGGTTGCGTCAGGACTGCGGATTTCCAGGAATGCGGGTCATGCAGTTTGCCTTTGGCGATACGTCAGACAACCCCTACCTGCCGCATAACTTTGATACTCAAACCGTGGCGTACACAGGAACCCATGACAACGACACCTCCCAGGGGTGGTGGCAAACCGCCAATGAGTCTGAGCGTTTTGCTGCACGCTCTTACCTGGGGCCTTTGGTAGACACCGAGATCCATTGGGCCATGATGCAGTCACTTTCGCAATCGGTGGCTGGCACCGTGATTTTCCCGTTGCAGGATGTGTTGGGGCTTGATGGCGCCCACCGCATGAACACACCGGGCTTGTCTCAAGGGTGCTGGCAATGGCGTTTCGAGTGGCGTCAGGTGGGAGATCAGGCCGAGCGACTGGCCAATCTGACTCGCGCACACGGCCGCAACCGTGCTGTGATAACCTGATTGCCGAACCCTTTAACTTCTGAGGATTCTTATGAAAAGCACTGCTCATCACCGCCCGGTTCGCCGGACCATTGCCCTTGTACTGGCGGGGGGAAGGGGTTCACGCCTGCACGACCTGACTGAAAACTGCGCCAAACCGGCAGTCCACTTTGGTGGCAAATTCCGCATTATTGACTTCGTGCTGTCCAACTGCGTCAACTCCGGGGTGCACCGTATCGGCGTCCTGACGCAATACAAATCGCACAGCCTGTTGCGGCATTTGCAACATGGCTGGTCGTTCTTGCGCAACGAGGTCAATGAGTTTATTGACTTGCTGCCTGCGCAGCAACGCGTGGATGAAGAGTCCTGGTACCGGGGCACCGCAGATGCTGTTTTCCAGAACCTGGATATCTTGCGCGAGCACGACCCCAAATACATCCTGGTGCTGGCCGGCGATCACGTTTACAAGATGAATTACGCCAGCTTGATCGAAGACCATGTGGAGCAGGGAGGTCAATGCACAGTGGCCTGCATTCAGGTACCACTGGCGGAAGCGACAGCCTTCGGTGTCATGACGGTGGATGAGTCGCGTCGAATTACCCAATTTGATGAGAAACCAGCCCATCCGCAACCGATGGTGGACCACCCCGACCAGGCGCTGGCCAGTATGGGTGTGTATGTATTCAACGCCGAGTATCTGTTTGCAGCGCTGGAGGCAGACCTGAAAGATCCAACTTCCAGCCATGACTTTGGCAAGGACTTGATCCCGGCCATGGTGGCTCGTGGCGATGCAGTGGCCCATTCATTCGACCTGTCATGCGTCCAGACGGACACCAGTGCGCCCTCTTACTGGCGCGATGTGGGAACTGTCGATGCCTATTGGGCCAGCAACATCGATTTGACTGACATCGTCCCGGATCTCGATTTGTACGACAAGGACTGGCCGATCTGGACCTATCAGCCGACCTCTCCCCCTGCTAAATTTATCTTTGACGACGACGGGCGTCGGGGCATGGCGGTGGATTCCCTGGTGTGCGGCGGATGCATCATTTCAGGTGCTCTGGTGCGCAAATCGGTGTTGTTCACGGGCGTCAAAGTTCATTCTTTCAGCAGTGTCGAAGCGTCTGTCATCCTGCCCGGGGCCGATGTCGGGCGCCATTGCCGTTTACGCAAGGTCGTGGTTGACGAGGGTTGCAAAATTCCGGATGGTATGACGATTGGATATGACGCTGTCGAAGATGCGCGGCGCTTTCACCTCAGTCCAGAAGGTGTCGTGCTGGTAACCAGTGCCATGGTGGCTGCTTTGGAGGAGGGTGAAAAGTGAAAGTTTTGTACGTCTGCACAGAACTCTTTCCATTTCTGAAAACGGGTGGTTTGGCAGATGTCAGTGCCGGGTTGCCCCCGGCGCTTGTGGCCCTGGGCTGCGATGTGCGTTTGCTGATGCCGGCTTTTCCGTCCATCGCCCGAGCCGCAAGCGCCACCCAACCTGTTGCCACCCTGGCAATAGCTGCGCCTTGGGGGCTTGGGCCTGAACTGCCGGTGGTCAGTATCGGGTTGGCCGCCTTGCCGGGCCTTGAAATGCCGCTGTATCTGGTGCAATCGCCCCTTCTGTTTGAGCGCTTGGGTAATCCGTATTTGGGCCCGGATGGCAAGGAGTGGGGTGACAACGCCAGGCGCTTTGCTGCACTGGGCTGGG